>NZ_JACJPP010000013.1:300000-518605 GCF_014696135.1 Nodosilinea sp. FACHB-141
CTAGTTGACCTAGCCGAGCAGCACGGCGTGATCGTTCGCAAAGGAGCTTGGTACAGCTACGAAGGCGACAACATTGGCCAAGGGCGTGAGAACACGATTCAGCGCCTGCAAGAGGATGCTGAGTTTGCCGCCAAGGTCGAAGCCCAGGTGAGAGAGAAGCTCGAAATCGGCGGCGCGATCGCAGATATAGCCGACGTGGAGATCGAGGTCGAAGACGAAACCTACCTGGACGAGGACGAGTAAACTCGGCATCGTGTCCAGGCAACACTCTGGCCTGCCTTAGCTCAGACTTTACCGGCTTGGTCGAAAAGCCCAGGCTCTCAGTATTGAGGGTCTGGGCTTCTTTTTTTGCGGAATCCATGCAGACGCCGGTTTGGACCTTGAGGAAGCGCTTTGGGCTCCTATTCACGCCTGGCGATCGCTAGGCCAACTGCAAGCTGTTGCAGCCATTCAATCTCTCACCCAGGTGTTGCAGCAGCACGACAAACCCAAGCTAAAACACTTCGAACCTTTCAGACCTGCTCTAAGGGGGAATAAGGCCCTACTAGCCAAAGCCCTGTTATCAAGCCGTAAGCAGCCCAGCCTGAACCATGTACCAAACCCAGTAACGTCGGCGGCAGGCTCTGGCAAAGCGCTGCACACAGCGCTGCACTAACGCCGCCGCTCACCGCGCCACCGAGCAGGCTAACTACAAGCCAGCCCCATATTTGGCGATTCCCCTGGGCTAAGACACTTCGCCCGGCGCGGTGGCTCAAGATCAGCATTTGGGCGATCGCCATGCCCCAAATCATCAGCGGCACGACTACTACCACTACCCACAGCCCCTCCTCCCACAGACCAAAGATGCGCCAGAGGGCATCGGCCACTGGGGTATAAATGCCCTGCATCAGCGATTGCAGAAAGGTGCTAACGATCCAGCCTAGGGCGCTGGCTAGGGGCCACCAGCGAAAGCCGCCCATAGGCCTCAACACAAACCACTGCAACGACCCCACAATGGCTCCAGTCAGAATCAAGGTGGCCATAAATTGCAGGCCATTGTTTTCTAAAAAGCCGGCAAAAAAGCCGCCCACCAGGTTGGCCAACACCCAGGCCGTCAAAAATATAGCCGCCCGTGGCCTAGAGTCGATCGCTCGATTAGAGACGTTCATAGTCGCAGCCCTTGAATAATAGTGTCTAGGTGGGGCTCAAACGCTTCCACCGCCGCTTCGTCCGAAAAAGACCCGCTGGGGTCGCCGCTAATCACCCCAGTGACAAACACATGGACGAGGTTGCCATCGGTAGTCACATAGCCTATCCCCCGGTCAAACAATGCCCCGTTGGGGTGGGTAATGGTGTAGCCGTAGCGCAGCCCTGGCAGCGAACCAATGGCAATGTCTTGCGGCGGTTCGCTGGTAAAGGTGAGAGTCGGGTTACCAGTTTTGCGATCGCTCTCAAGGGCCACGTAGTGATCGGCCACCCAGGCCTGTAAAAACTGCCGTCGAGACTCTTCTGTGACTGGGGCACCGCCTTGGAGATTGGCGTCGTCGAGGGAAAGGCTAAACCGTTCTACAGAGCCAATCAAATCGCCATTGGCTTCCACACACAGCAGCACCTCATTTACACAGGGCTCAACCTGCCAGTTTTCAGGAGCCGAAACCGGCCCTAAAATATCGGCCCAGCCGGTTGCAGGAGCGATCGGTTCGGTGACCACTGCCCCGGTTTCTGGTGGTGGGTTGGGCTGGGGTGCCATCGGCGGCACCTCAGTGCAGGCGATTAAGACATTTGAGACTAAAACTATTCCAGCTAAGGCTGGACGTCGAAGCGAGAGGCTCATGGTGTTTGGAGTTGAGAGCAGTTCTAGCTCGCCGCCGCTGCTTGGTACGGGCGGGGCAAGGCACAGGAGCCAAGGCAACTGGTGATTATTGCCTTCTGACCTGAGACGACACGTCTGAAACGGGCGAGAGCCATACCATCACGGTACTTCCGGGACACAGCGCCATTTCGCACGATGTGACAGAGTTTTGCTGTGCCTGTTCCTATGATCTCCGGTGTTTGAATACTGCTAAGAATGGTTACCAGAACTGAAACGCGCCGATCGCAGACAGCGCCGGCAGTGCCGTTGTCATTCACTCATGGCCCGATGACTACCTCACCGATCCGGCAGGCGATCGCGGCGATCGCTTGGCCTGTGGGGTAACTGTGCCAAACCAATAGAGCTATCCTCAGCCCATCTCACGAATTGCGAAAGCGAAAGGCCAGTAGCGAAGGACGCAGGCAAAGATAAGCAAGAGGGCCAAATAGGGGCACCCAGGCTATTAGCCAAAACAGCTGAGAGTTTGGCGTCAGCCCCCGTCGCGCCATGTCATCTTGCAATAGCGTTGGATAGGGAAACAGCACACAGAACAAAACAAAGGCAATGCTCATGCCGTGGACAAAGCGATTGGTCAAAAACGCTTGAACAAAGCCAGCCCAGTCGCCCCACAAACCAGCAAAAAGCACCAGGGCGATCGCGCTGATGGTCAAAATTACCCCCGTTGCGCGCGAATCGAAAATCGCCAGCCCAAGGTCTTGGTCGCCGCTAAACTCCTGATTTGGTTGACGCAGGGCCAGGTAGGGAATTAGAGCAATCACACCAGTGGCGACCGACCCCAGCATAAACAGCCAGGCTGGGAGCGACTGCATTCTGCCGTCTGGAAAAATTAGACTGCTATAGATCAGCAGCCAAATGCCGACTAGGCTAAACATCGACAGAAGCACGGGGTTGATCGATGGAATCTGCCCGGCCAGGAGCGCTTGGATCGGTTGAAACGCATCGGCTGGCAAAGGGGGTGCAAAAAACAGCACATAAACAATAAAGCCGAGCCAGATCAGCCAGAGCGTCAACGTTCGAATCATGAGTTTGGCCTCGTTTCTTCTGTTTGATTGTTGAGGCCAATGGAGGGCAAAAACACCCACCAAAGATAGATTGATGATCGAAACCAAACGACGGGCAGGTATTGATGCTGAAGGACTTCTGCACCCATACACAATGCCATAGTGCAAAATTTCCTTAGTGCAGGATGGCCAGGACGTTAATCTCAGCTGAGTCAATTGCACCCAGACCACGCCGACCAATCGGCAAAAAACTTTAAGATAAGTAAAGACCTACCTGTCGCTGGGAGCTTAATCCTTTCGTGCAACTTGCTCATCGTCCAACCGATGGTTGGGCTGAACATTCCTCACCAGACCCCATCGTGCTAGACACCCGTGATCTCTCCAAGGTATATGGACGGGGCAAACAGCGGTTTGAAGCGGTGAAGCAGGTCTCTTTAGCCCTGCACCAGGGAGAGGTGCTAGCCTTTTTAGGACCCAACGGTGCCGGCAAGACTACCACTATCAAGATGATTGCTGGCTTAATTCGTCCTACCCAGGGGCAGGTTACCGTGGTCGGAGAAGACCCCCACCGCCAGCCCCGGGCGCTGCGCCACATTGGTGCTGTGCTGGAGGGCAACCGAAATTTGTACTGGCGCCTGACGCCGGAAGAAAATCTGGAATATTTCGGCGTCCTGCGGCAGGTGCCTCGTAAGGTGGCCCATCGTCGGGGACTAGAACTGCTTGCCCGCTTTGGGCTAGAGGAAAAGCGCCAGACCCCGGTGCAAAAGCTCTCGCGCGGGATGCAGCAAAAGGTGGCGATCGCCGTCGCCCTGATCCATAATCCCAAGCTGCTGCTGCTAGATGAACCCACCCTGGGGTTAGACGTGGAGGCCAGCGAAATGGTCAAAGCCCTGGTGCGCCAGATTGCCCAGGAAGGCCGCGCCGTGCTGTTGACCACCCACCAGCTCGACGTGGCCGAAGAACTCTCTGACCGAGTGGCGATCATTCGTCGGGGGCGCATCATTGCCGAGCAGTCTACCGAAGCCTTACTGCGAGAATTTTCTAGCTCCACCTATCACCTGGAGGTGGAAGGCGAGCTTTCCCCCCAACAGATCCACACCGTGACCCAGCTAGGGGCAACGGTGCAGGGAAGGCAAATTATCTACGCTGGCACCCCGGAAAATCTCTACGGGCTGCTGGGGGCGCTGAGCCCTCTGCCGCTAGTTTCGGTGCAGCGCGATCGCGCCGACCTCACCCAGGTATTTCTCAAACTGGTCAAAGACCAACCGGATGATTCTCCATGATCGATCTGCTGCACGCCGAACTCAAGCGCACCTGGATTCAGTTCATCCGCTACCCCACGGAGGTGATCTCAGGAATCGTCATCATCCTGGCTGTCTTCTATGGTCTGTTTACCAGTGCCCAGTACATTGCCGGGCCTGGGTTTGCCTTTGGCGATCGCCTTGATTCGGTGGTCCTCGGCTATGCCATGTGGACTCTGATTATTTCTGTCAACAATGACATTGCCATCAATCTACAGATCGAAGCCGAAACCGGCACCCTAGAGCAGGTTTTTCTCTCTCCCTATGGGGCACCGCGAGTGTTTTTGGCCAGAGCCTTTGCCAGCCTGGCCCTGCGGTTGGTCATTCTGATCGTGGTGTTGCTGCTCTTGATGGGGCTTTCTGGCAGTCGCTTGGCATTCCCTCCCATCTTGCTGCTGCCGCTGACTTCGCTGCTGCTGGCCGGTTATGGCCTGTCTTTTTTGATGGGAGCGGCGGCGCTGGTGTTTAAGCGGGTGCAGCAAGTTTTGGGAATCTTTCAGTTCCTGCTGCTGTTTCTGCTGGCGGCCCCGCTGGAAGAATCGACGGGTCTGATGCAGTATCTGCGGTTTCTGTTGCCCATGCTGCCCAGCACCGGCCTGCTGCGCGACCTCATGGCCCGAAGCCTTGGTCTAGACTGGTTTACCTATGGTCTGGCCCTGCTCAACGGGATCGTCTATTTTGCCCTGGGGCTGCTGGTGTTCCGCTGGGCCGAGGCCACTGCCAAGCAGCGGGGGTCGCTGAGCGGGTACTAGACCAAATCTCAATCGGATAACCCTGGTTCATTCCCTATATGCCGTAGGGGCATTGCATGCAATGCCCCTACAAAGTGGCTAAGGAGCGACTGGGCGAATGGGGCCGTTATAGACGACTTGAAAGGTCCGGTCAGGGTTTACCAGCACCTCCGTTTCAAAGGAGAAGGTGGGGTTGCCGTTGATATCTCTATCTTCGGGGCGAAAGCCCTTGAAGGTAAACCGTAGGGAACCATCCTCGTTGACCACCACAGGGGCCTTTGCCGTGGGGCCATGCATTGCGGGCTCGGCCATGTAGTTTCCTAACCCCCCATTGACGGTCTCGGCGGCAGCGCGGGCTATGTTTCTGCCTCGCGTCAGGAAGAGTTGGTCTACTTCGCTCTGGGGCTGGGGACTGGCGGGGGCAGCGGGGGATTGGGCAGGGGTGCTGGTTGGGGAGAGGCTCACCACACTCAGGGTGAGGGCTAAAACTAACCAATATCGCATCGCAAAATCTACTCAAGGATAGGACGACAGCTCATACGGTTTCCCTAAATTACGACTACATCCCTGGAGCAGGGGCTAGGGTAGGCGACCTCTAGAGAACCCGGTAGAACAGCAGGCAAAACTGCCGCAGCACCCCAACTAACTATAGCGATTCTGGGCGGAGAGCAGGACAGGTGGTGCGAACAACCCCTGGCCCACAAAAATGAGTTATTCCCTTGGCATGTATTTCACCAAAGCTTTCATCACTTCGTGGGGTTGAAATTGCAGGGGGCGATCGCTGTTGGGGGCACTGAGAAAGTCTGTCCACTCGAAGATTTCGGCAAAGCCGAGCTGGTGGAGGGCAACGACGATGGAACTCACAGAGCGCTTGCTGCCGATGACGAGAATTTTGACAGATTCGCGATCGGGGTGGGGGTTAGCTGTGGAGCTTGAGGGTGAGTTCGAGGTGGACTGGCTCAGAGGATTCAGGGTTGAGGATGCGAGCACTGTAGCGAGCGGTGGGGTTAGATTCCATAGCTTTTGTCAACCATTAGGACGTTTCGAAGCAGCTTATCCTGCCTAAAGGTTGACTGTCAACCATTAGGATGTGTCTGGATGGGTAAAACTCTGAAACTATGAACGCATGGGAAAAGCAGGCAAAGCGCTCAAGCAGGTTTTGGAGGACTACAGCATCAGCCAGTTTGCATTGGCGGTGGCTATGGATGTGGAACGCAACAACGTCTACCGCTGGGTCAATGAGAAGCGTGACCCAACAGCTGAGACAGTGGTGGAGATGGTTAGAGCGCTAAAAACCCTCAATTCTGAAGCCGCAAAAGCCTTCGTCGAACACTACCTCCTCAACGAAATCTTGTAGGGTGGGCACTATTAGCCCTACTTGCTACTTGCTTCTGTATAAAAAACTTCTTAAGTGATTTATACAGAAATTCATGGTTCAGAAGCCCATGTTTGGCAATCAGAAAAAGTGGTTTGCTCTGGCCAAGCCTCTAATATAGGTTTATCGCCTATCCGGGCAAGCAATGTTCTTGTTGTTTCCTTGTCTTCGGCTAAGCAAGCAAATCTAGCGTAGTTATTTATGTTCCACGCATCTGGATAAAGAGCGATAATGTCCTCAAAACCCGCCTTCATTTTCTCCCAACTTATTTTTGAACCGAACGGGTTCTCCTCAAACTCGGGATGCAAGTTAATTGCTCTCCAGTAAATACGAGCATACATCCCTCTTCCTTCGCACTTACTGGTTATAGTGGCTGCATCATCCGCAAAGTCAGCAGCCTCGCTAAAACTGCCACTCCACTTAGGCAACAAATACTCGAAGGCCGTTTGGTAAGTTTCCTGATAGTAGGGTTCTTTGGATACAGCGTCCTTTAGAAGCTTATTGACCTCTAGTTGGCTCCAGCCTTGCAATCTAGCTATAGTTAGCATTCGGACATACCACTCGGGATCGCTACTAGCAAACTCCTTACTCTCTTCTAGGCTTACTCTAGCCAATTCAACATTTTCATAAAAAGGTTCCCATGCTTCTGGAGGAACCTCATTAGCATATCCTTCTCCTCTAAAATACCAAGCGCGGTTTATGAGAAATGAGCTATATGCAATATGTGCAGCAGGCGATTTGGGGTATTTTTTGATCCATTGCAACAACTTTGCTTCAAAGCTTGTCCAATCTTTCTCATGATTGTAATCAGCGGGAAAAAGTCCGTCATAGAAAAGCTGGAGTTTCCATCGACCGTTCGGTGTTCGACTTGTTCTTTGTCTGTATAGACTATAATAACTTTCTAATTTTTCAAAGTCACTAGACGACAAAGCAGTTTCTGCTTGTGAGTAAATACTTTCCCTGGTCAATAATTCCGATTGTTCAGAACTCTGAGCCTGAACACAAGGCATGGTCGAGGCAGGTATGTCTGAGGAAATAGAAGTTTTGGTGGTAGATAGCGTAATGGTTAATGGGAGAATATGGCATCCCGAAAGAAGAAATAATAATGTCAAAGAAGTAGCTTTTCTTATTTTAAGCATAGCGCAAGAGACTATTTATCAAGGAAATCCTAGTTAGATAAATAGCGTAACATGATGCGAATTATCACAACATAGATGGCCGCTTCCAAAGTAAAAGAACAAAAATTGCATGAGGAGAGCATAAAGGTAGGCTGACAAGGTCGGCAGTGAGGAGGTGAGCTAGAAATTGCGACACTTCTAGCATCGATCTCCTTATGAACGAGATTTTTGTTCAATCTGCTCAGGCGAAAAGCTAAATAAGCAAACGGCTGGTGGGCAGTGCCCACCAGCCACCACGCGCACTTTGAAAAACGCGCAGTGCTGGTCATACAGCTTCACCACATTCCGCCGAAACGTTGCATTACGAACAAAAATTCTGCTCGGGAGTCAGAATAAAAACAGGGTTGGCGGGATTCGAACCCACGACCTGCCGCTTAGGAGGCGGCCGCTCTATCCTGCTGAGCTACAACCCCAGGTCTTTGGCCATTCTACACTCTGGCCTAGGGGCAAGGCTAAGCGCGAGTAAAGATCGCGCGGTGGACGGGCAGCCCCTGCTCTAGGGTGACCCGCTCGCGATCGGTCTGAGCCGGGAATGGGCTTTGGGGCAGCCAGTCTTCGCCCTGGCGGAGAAAGTGAGGATTTTCGGCGATGCGATCGCACATATCCACCGCCACCTCTTCCACATCCGACTGCACCACCAGTCGCCCACCAGACGGCAGAAATTCCGCTATGGTGCTCACCAAATCGGGTTGCAGCACGCGCCGCTTTTGGTGGCGCTTCTTAAACCACGGGTCAGGAAACTGGATAGACACCTGCTGCAAAGGATTCTGGTCGCCCCAGCTTTCTAGCAGACCCCGCAGGGAAATGTTGACGTTGCAGTACATAAAGTGCAGATTGGTCAGCCCCGTTTCTTGCTGCCGCTTTTGGGCCGATTCGACCACAGGCTTACGAATTTCGAGACCCAAAAAATTCCACTCGGGCTGAAGCTGAGCCATTTGCAGCAGAAACACGCCCTTGCCGCAGCCAATGTCGATGTGCAGCGGTTGCTGAGCGTTAGCAAACACCGTCTCCCAAGCAGGGACTTCGACCGGAGCCTGATATTTTCCGCTCAGGGGGTTAACGTGCTGACGCACCCGAACAACAGCCACGGCATTGACCTCTAGCAAACCACAGCCTTCTATCATGCCACTTTGGTTTGGCAAATAAACCAGGTTGAGCAGCGGGGAGGCCCAATCGGGCAGCGGTTAATTCTCGGGATGCCAAGTTAGCTTATCTACCGAATCTAGCGGCAAGGGGCTAGGCTGGTAAGGAATTCTGATCAGTAAGTTTGTTTAGCTCCATGGGACAGCGTTTTCGCTTCGCGATCGTCAGCGACCCTCACATCGCCCGACCCGAGACAATTTACAATGGCCCCCACCGCTTTCATTTAGTCGAAGTCAGCATTCCGGGCATTGAGCAAATTTTTGACCACCTAGAAACGCTGGATCTCGATTTCTTGCTGCTGCCGGGCGACCTCACCCAGCACGGCGAATGGGTAAACCACCAGTGGCTGATCGATCGCCTCAAGCAACTGCCCTTTCCGGCCTACGTGGTGCCGGGGAACCACGATGTAATTGCCCGCGACGCCAGCGATCGCGCCATTGGCCTTCACGACTTTCCTCGCCTGTACCAAGACTTTGGCTACAGCGACGGCAAAACCCTGCACTACCAGAAGGAAATTCTCCCTGGCGTGCGGCTGGTGACGCTCAACTCCAATGCCTTTGAGCACAACGGCGAGCAGATTCGGGTGGGCTATGTGGACCAAGCCCAGCTGGACTGGCTAGAGGCCACCCTGGCGGGATACGCTGACGACCTAATCCTGGTCATGCTGCACCACAATGTGTTGGAGCACCTGCCGGGGCAGTCTAACAGCCCCCTGGGCCAGCGCTACATGGTCAGCAATGCCGAGGAGATCATCCAGCGGCTAGAGGCGGCGAGGGTGCGGTTGATGTTCACGGGCCACCTGCATGTGCAAGACATAGCTCGCCGGGGCGACCTGTGCGAGGTGCTGACCGGCTCACTGGTCAGCTACCCCCACCCCTACCGCATTGTGGAGATTGAGCATGGCGATGGCGAGCTGCGCATGGACGTGCGATCGCGCCGCCTCACCGCCGTTGAACCCTGGGATGACTTGCAAGCCATGTCGCACCAGTGGATGTGCGATCGCGCTGGGTGGTTTATGACCAAATTTCTCGTCAGCCCGCCAGTTGGGCTAGAGCAGGCTCAAGCTGAGGCGATCGCCCCCAAGCTGCGGCATTTTTGGGCAGCGGTGGCCGACGGCGATACCCAGCTCGACTTCTCACACCTGCCGCCCGACGTGCAGCAGCGGCTAGCTCACTTCAACTCAGTCGATAGCGACGGCAACCCCCAGGCGATCGACAACACCGCCACCCTGGTATGGCCCGCTAAATAAAAGAAATCCCTGGCTTCTCGGAAAAGCCAGGGAGCTGAGGCTAAAGCAAGCTAACCCTAGAACACGAAGTTCTCGGCGTTGTTTAGCGCCGCTGCATCTACCCCTTGAAAGGTAATGAAGTCGGTGAACTGGGTGCGGCCACCGCCAACGCGGTCTAGATGAAGGGAGAGCTGAATGCGATCGCTGTTGCCCAGGCTGCGAATCTGCACCAAACCATCGGCGAGGGGATTGCTGCCGGTGTAGCCAATGTCCGCCAGCAGGTCGGTGAATACCAGCTTGTCAGCGCCGACCTCAAAGTCGGTGATGGTGACACCGGTCTGCCCAGTGCTGGTATAGACAATCTGGTCACGCCCACCGCCAGTGGTAATTAGGTCGGGGCCGCCGCTGGCCAGAATGGTATCGTTTCTGTCGGTACCCACCAGCACATCGCTCTGAGCCGTTCCAGTGATCACATTGGGAGCCTTGATCGTCAACCGGGCCAGCACCGGGTCGTGGTCGCTGGCCTGGAGAGATTCGGCTAACTCGGTGTTGACATGCACTGCATCATACTCCGCCGTGGCCGCCAGGCTGTCGCTGACCAGAATATGGTCGATCGCCTGGGAGCTACCTTGGAAGATATAGGAGTAGCGCTCGTTCTCCGGCAGGGTATTGGTCAGATTGGTGAGTCCGGCACTCTCCAGCCCTGCCACGGGGGAGACAAACTCAAACTCGTTGAGGTCGCCCAGCACCACCACGTTAGCGGTGGGGTCGCTGCCCAGCAAGCTGTTGACGTAATCCTGCACCACTTGCGATTGTGCCTGCCGCTGGTCTACTGAGCCATTGACCGTGGGGTCTTCTTGGCGGGCTTCAAAGGGTTGTGCGGTGCCAAAAATAGGAGCACTGCCGCCCTTTGACGAAAAGTGATTGTTTACCAGGGTGACTGCTTCGCCGTTGAAGTTAAAGGTGGCGATTAGGGGTAGGCGGGCGCCAGCAAAGGCTTCGCCGCTGCCCTGGCTGCCAATGGTAGCCACCGAACCTTCAACCAGGTCAACCCGGCTGGGGTCGTATAGGTAGGCAGTGCGAATATTGGCTCCGGGCTCACCGCCGCTGGCGTTGTTGGTGATAAAGGTGTTGTCGATAAAGGCATAGGTAGGCCCCCCGGCAGCGGCGATCGCATCCACTAGCGTTTGCAATGTCACATTCGCTGCCGTTACCCCATCGTTGGTGCTGCCAGAATTATCCTGCACCTCTTGGAGGGCAATGACATCGGGGGCGTTGAGGTTGCTGACGATCTGCTGGGCGATCGCCGCAAACTGCCCACTGGCAACGTCGGTGTCGCCGTCGCCATCGTTGGGGTCAAGGTTGAGCACGTTGTAGCTAGCCACCGTGAGCTGGTCGTCGCCCTTGGTTAAGGTGCTGACCTCCCGCTGCAGCCCCGCCGACTGCACATTGCCCGTAAAGTCCTCGGTAGCGACAATTTGGAAGTTGCCGAAGTCGTAGTTGACTACACCAGTGACATTCCCCAGATTGTCGCCTACGTTGACCTCGGGGAAAGCAAAGTTGAACACGCCGCTGTCGAGCTGAATCTGCACCCGCTCCGGGTTAAAGTCGTCAGGGCTGAGATTGAGGGTGCCGCGAGTACTCAGTCCCGTAGCCCCTGCACCGCCGTCAACCACCCCAAAGATTTCGCCAAAGCCGTTGGTGCCGTTGACCACCAGCAAATCTTGAGCGGTGACGCGCATGCCCTCTAACGACTCGAAGAAGTCGATGCCGTCAGTAACGGGGTCAAAGCTGCCAAAGGCGTCGTCGTCAATATTTTCGGTGGGGGGCACGCGGCCGCCCTGGCCAAGGAGCACCGCCGCAGGCAGGACATTGCCGGTGCTCAGGGTGGTGATGGTTAGGCTGCCGCCGAGCTGGGTCGTTGACAGGTTACGGGTCGAGGCCCCACCAGGGATAAACTCCGACACCATGCCAGCAACCTGTAGCCCATCGCCCACTGCTACGGTAGGGGCGCTGCCGGTAAACACAAAAATGGCATCGGCAGTGGCAATGTTGCCGTCGCCCACAGCGTCTTGTAGATAGAAGCCGTTACTGTCAATCGCAGTGACAATCCCCGTGGTTACCACCTGCTGCCCAACCAGAGCAGAGCTGTGCCCCGCCCCCTGAATGTCGTAGATAGCGGTGAGATCCACAGGCGGGGGCGGAGCCTCGACTACGGCGTTGGCGGCACCGGGGGTATTCAGCGCTTCACCCTCCACAGGCGTACCCGCAAAGCCAGGAATGCCTGCCAGATCAAAGTCGTTGCGCACCCAGCCAGCGGCGGTATCGGTGTCCGTACCGTTGGGAATGCGCGAGGCCCCGCCTACCCGCTGGGTGCTGCCGTCGTAGCTGGGGGCGAGCACTACCGGGGTGTAGGTGCGATCGCTCGCCCCACCATCGGTCACTGCCACGCCATCCACCACGCTGGCCCAAGGGGTAACATCCACCACGCCATCACCGTTGGTGTCGATGACCTGATTGACGCTGCCGGTAAAGCCTTTGACCAGCAGCAGGGTTTGGGTGCCGTTCTGATAAATGTTGTTCAAAAAGCCCGTCGTCCAGTAGCCGTTGGCGTCAGTACTGCCTATGGTCTGGGCAGTGGTAATGCGGCCCAAGGTGCTGCCGCTGTCGCCCTCGATTTGCAGCAAGGTGTAGCGCGAATAGTTGGTGCTGGCCGTGCCGAAAATTTCCGCAAATTCGTTAATATCGGTGCCTGTGTGGTCAAACACAAACTCATTGATCAGCGGTTCTGCTGGGTCGCTTACCCCACTAAAGATTTGGCCAGCATTGGCTGCGCCACTGGTGTTAGTAGCGGTGCGTGCCCAGGCGAAGTCTTCGTAGGTGGTGCCGGTGCCGGTAAGCTGTAGAGAAGCACCAACCGCTTCTGTATCAGGCTGAGAAATGCCAATGTTAGTGCTGACAAGGCCTGCCGCCGGGCCATCAACGGCGGTAAAAAAGCCCTCGTAGCTGATGAACTGCACAACCTGGTTCAGGTTATTGACCAGGGCAAAGCCGTCGGGAACACCGTTTTGTAGACCGTTGCTGGGGTAATTAATTACCACGGTGCCAAAGCCATTGCCCTGATCGGGAATCAGACCGCTGAGCGTCTCGTTGGCGGCGGGGGTGGTGTAGACCAAACCATTGGTGCCGTTGTAGCGCACGATGCGCCAGCCGGTTAGATCGGTACCGGCTGGGCCAGCGATCTCAATAAATTCACCAATATCGGTGCTCGTGTTGTCGTAGTGAAACTCGTTGATAAAAACCGAAGTTGCCATTAGAACGTCACCAAATGAGTAAGGGTTCACGATGGCCGCGTCAAACCGAGCCCCACAGAATGTGGAGCCGGGCCGCGCAGCAGCGCTATTACAAAGAGCTATTTGCAGGTGGATGGCTTAGAGCTGGTTTAGATGCAGTCTGGTGGGTCAAGGGAACGGCAGAAAGAAATTGAGCCCAGCTTTTTTTGTTGATTCTGTGGTTTGCTCTGCATTTCACAGCTGATTAGCTATAGCGATCGCTGTCGCCCTGAAATGTCAGTGTTTTCACACAAGACAGTATCAGAGCACCGCCGCCGGATCGGTAAAGGGAGGTTTAACAGTGATTTAAATCCGTCCGGCTTTCTATGACCTTTATAGAACCGCCCTAAGCAGGGGCTATTGAATGAAATTTTCGTAAAGGAAAATCTTGTACAGGTGTCTGTGGCGATGTGATACGAGGGGCTAATCAGCGCGATCGCCGTAAGATTCTATGCCCCTGAGGGTAAACACGGCCAACTCTACTACTGGTCACTTCACCAGACAATGATCACTCAAGGTCTTTGCCGGTCAGACGCAGATAGCCGAAGTATATGACCCCCACTAGCCCCAGCAGCAGCAGCACCAACACCTGGAACGGCACATAAGAGAACACTAGGAAGCGGATTTTGCTGAGAAACCAGGCCAGGCCCAGGTAGCCAACACTCAGGAGGGCTAGCCCCTGAATGGCCCGGTACGCCGGAACTTGCTCTAGTGGCAAACGCTGCCTTGTCACCCAGAGGGATACGCCAACGTAGTAGCAAGGGGCCAGCATCAACAAAATATCGGCTTCTTTAACGACTCTGGCCCAACCGCCGTTTTGGGTGGCAAACATCAGGTAGCCAACAGCCGAAACCAAGCTGAGGCTGGCCATGCCAAGATTAAAGTTGAGAATAAACGGTTCCTCCTGTCGCCCCGGAATGAGGATGCAAAGCCCCAAGGCTAACCACGGCGCAAAGAACAGCACGAGCAGCACAGCGTGTCTGTAGGCGACAAATAAGGTGAAGAGGTCTTGCAGCGTCATCTCAGTCTTTTGGGGAGAGCTATCCATAAGGCTACCCCTTGGAGAGGATGGAGCGGCGCAAACAAGGGTCAAACCGTTATCGTCGTTACAAGCACCAAAGGGTGCCGTCATCGCGCAGCGTGACGCACCTTTCCAGGTTCGGGCACTTTTTGAATAACCCCAACACCATTAGGGCCATATCGAATGACCGCCGCCCCTATCTCTCTGATGAAGCTGATTTTGCTGCTCAAGGGCAATACGGAAGCTTAAGATAGGTTCTGGCACATGCCTCAGACAGCCAGCCAGAAGGACACAGCTATGGCCGCTCCCAAGCAGCCCACCTCCAACAGTTTCAAAAAGCTCCAGGGATTTTTGCGATCGCGCGTTGGCCAGGCGATCGCCGACTACGGCATGATTGGCGAGGGCGATCGCATCATGGTCTGCATCTCAGGCGGCAAAGACTCCCACACGCTATTGGATATCCTCCGTCACCTCCAGCGCAGCGCCCCCATCCACTTCGATATTCTGGCGGTGAATCTCGATCAAAAGCAGCCAGGGTTCCCGGCACAGGTGCTGCCGGAGTATTTTGAGGCGATCGGTGTGCCCTACCGCATCGTCGAGCAAGATACCTATAGCACCGTCAAGCGTGTGATTCCAGAAGGCAAAACCATGTGCAGCCTGTGCTCGCGCCTGCGCCGGGGCATTCTCTATCGGGTCGCCGCCGAGGAAGGGGCTACCAGAATTGCTTTGGGCCACCACCGCGACGACATGATCGAGACTCTGTTTCTCAATATGTTCCACGGCGGCAGGCTCAAGGCCATGCCCCCCAAACTGCTCACCGACGATCGCCGCCACATCGTCATTCGCCCCCTGGCCTACTGCCCCGAGGCCGACATCGCTCGCTACGCCCGCTACCGCGAGTTTCCGATCATTCCCTGCACGCTGTGTGGATCGCAGGCCAACTTGCAGCGTGCCCAAATCAAGGAAATGCTGCAAACCTGGGAAAAGCAGTGGCCCGGGCGCACCGAGACCCTGTTTCGCAGCCTGCAAAACGTTGCCCCCTCACAGCTCGCCGATCCCGCCCTGTTCAACTTTGGCGGCTTAGAGTCGGCTCGCGTGGTTTTTAAGGATGGGGATGACATGGATGAGGACAGCAGCAATTTAGAGGCAGAGTTTAACCCAGCTACAGCGCTATTTACCGAGGGGTCACCGCCAGCTCCAGCATGGCTACAAGGTACCTATTGAGCCATAAATGGGGCAAACCATCTGGGTAGATAGTTCGCCCCAATTAACGAGCCGTCATTAGCAGGACGGTTCGCACGGCAGTTAGCTAGGCTAGCTCGGCAAGCCTAGCATTGCCCTGTCTAAGCCATTGCCAATCTAGACAACCGCAATGTCTGTATGGGCAACTGAACCCAGCCTAGCTAGCTGCACCTGGGCAAAACCAGCGCCACTGCCATCTTGGTCAAAGTAGAGTGCCCCCACGGTGTCGTCAAAGACAAATCGCTGGCTAGTTGTGGTGGCCGACGACCCAACGACAAACTGACTGACATCCAGCAAGCCAGCACTCAGGCCGCCCCCAAATACACTGCCGTTGATTTGAATTTTATCGGTTCCACTTGCAAAGTCATATAGGTAATCACCCCCTTCGGTGAAGTTGTTGTAGCCAAAGGTGTCGCTACCACTCCCACCCAAGAGATAGTCCTCACCAGCACCGCCAACAATTAGGTCATTGCCATTGCCTCCATAGAAGGTATCGTTGTCTGCCTCGCCATCGAAGCTAGCCGTGGTGGTGTATCCGTAGTAGTAGGAGTAGTAGTCATTGATGTAAACCGAATCTGCACCTACTCCACCCGTAAAGGTAAGGGAGCTGTTGTTGTAGCTAGAAACATATACAGAATCGTTACCGTCACCTCCGCTGAAGGTCAAGGAGCCACCATTGGACAAAGTCGCGGAGTCATTACCTGCTTCGCCATTGAAAATCAAGGACCCACTGTATAAAGTTGCGGAGTCATTGCCAGCGCCGCTATTGAAAGTTAACGAGCCGCCGTAAGCATATACATCGTCATTGCCAGCACCGCTATTAAAGATATCTGTACCACCGTAGGACTTAAAGTTATCGTTGCCCGCCCCAGTGGTAATCGTATCGTCGTAGCTTGTTCCTGTGAGCTGCAGGTTTTCAATACCGCTGAAAACAATTTTGTAATTGTCTACTAAAGCGGTACTACTAGTACTAGTAGCCCCCATTTTAAAAGTTAGGCCACTGCTGGCAGACTGGGTGTCGAGCGATAAGGTATCGCCATTGGCACCATGGGTACTCCCCACTACCGTTTGAGTAATTAGCGAAGCGAGCCCCCCCGTCGTGGAAAGATTGAAATAATCGTCACCACTGCCACCATTGAGGGTATTGCTGCCCGTCACCTGGTTCAGAAAGAACGTGTCATTGCCACCGTCCCCATTCAAAATATTGTTGCCGCTAGAGTAGCTAGCGTGGAGATTGTCACTCTCTAAGCCGCCCTTCAGGGTATTGTTACCGCTGGAATAACCAGCGTAGAGAGTATCGGTACCAGTGCCACCATCTAGAAAGTTAGCCCCAGTTGAATAGTTAACATCAAGATTGTCACTCTCTGAGCCGCCCTTTAGGGTATTGTTACCGCTGGAATAGTAAGCGTAGAAATAATCATTACCAGTGCCACCGTCTAGAAGGTTAGCTCCAGTTGAATAGTTAATATCTAGAGTGTCATTCTCTGAACCACCCTTCAGGGTATTGTTGCCTTCTCCACCAAAGAGATAGTCATTGTCGCCACCACCATCAAGGCTGTCATTTCCCTCACCGCCAATGAGGGTGTCGTTGCCGTCTAAGCCTTTAAGGACGTCATCACCCTCTAAACCCTGCAGGTAGTTATTACCAGTATTTCCTGTGAGGATATTGTTTAAGCTATTGCCATTACCATCAATATTGGCAAATCCTGTTAATACTAGGTTTTCTAGATGATCGCTCAGTGCAAAGCTAACTGAGGTTTTAACGGTATCAATACCGCCATCATCGCCATCCAAACCCCCATCTTCAGAAACAATGTCGCCTGCATTATCAACAGTGTAGGTATCATTGCCACTGCCACCATACATGGTGTCGATTCCTAAGCCACCATCAAGGCTGTCATTTCCCTCATCGCCATATAGGGTGTCGTCACCACCTAAGCCTTTGAGGATGTCGTTACCCTCTAAACCCTTGAGGACGTTGTTACTGTTATTTCCTGTAAGGGCATTGTTTAAGCTATTACCAGTACCACTAATGTTGGCAGATCCTGTTAATACTAGGTTCTCCAAATAATTGCCCAGGACAAAGCTAACCGCGGCTTTAACGGTATCAATACCACCATCATCGCCGTCCAAATTTTTATCTTCAGAAACAATATCGCCTACATTGTCGACAGTATAGGTGTCATTGCCGCTGCCACCATACATGGTATCAATTCCTAAGCCACCATCTAGGACGTCGTTACCCGCTAAGGCATCTAAAATGTCGTTACCTGCCAGACCCTTGAGAACATCACCTAACGCTGAACCGACTAAACTGTTATCAAGTGCATTTCCGGTAAAGTTGGGCATAGGTTTCAGTCCTTCTGAAAATTTGGTAGAGTCGCTGCTCGAATGTATCTATTTCCAGCATTGATTAGATGCCCATCAAAAAGATTATTTTTGTCGCTTTGATGAACCTAAATCTGTCTGCTAGAGACTGATAGCTTTAGCAAAAAATAATTTCCTTCACCCACGGTTTCACAGTAGCCGAGCGCGTCTTTATAGGGCTAGCGCTTAAAAGTCTAAAAGCCAAAAATTTATTAAACTCCCGAAACTCAGTAATATTCGGTAAATTTCAAACATTTGCCTTGCAGGCATCTAAGTATTTATACGGTTGGAATGTAAAGCATATTACGGCCTTAGCGGATTTTCGTAGGGGTAGCACTATGTTTTCTGTATCGGCAAGCGGCATCGTCTAACCTGCGCTATAAACCAACCATCTCCTGACCTGCTACTACCAACTGCCCAAGCTCAACTCACCCTGGTGAGCGATCGCAGCTCAAAACCATGCTGCAAACCTGGAAAAAATAGTGGTCCGGTCGCACCGAGACCCTGTTTCGCAGCCTGCAAAACGTAGATCCCTCACAGCTAGCCGACCCGGCCCTGTTCGACTTTGGGGGGTTGGAGTCAGCGCAGATTGCTCCAACCGACAACGAAGTTGGGAATGCGATCGGCACCGATTTAGAGGCAGAGGTTGACCCGGCAATGGCGCTCTTTGCCGATGGGCTGCCGCTACCCATGGGTGCTGGGGCGGGAGAGCGCTAATTGACCCTAGCCTACCTAGGCAGAAACGCGCGATCGAGCACCTGCTCATGGGTGAACGGGCTCTCGATGGGGAAATTCTCTAGGCCAACCCCAGTTTCAGTGGCGGTTAGGTCGCGAGCCTCCTGGTAGCAGTCGGCAAATATCTGCTCAAAATAATCCGTCAGGCTAGGGCTAGTGCCTAGGGCTTCCTGTAACCGGCGACGATGCTCTTTAAGGGTAAACCGCCAGTTGTTAGAACGCTGTCCAGGCTGGTAAGCGTACTTGAGCAAATGCATCAGCACCACAATCAGGTTGCTGGTCAAGGCCTGTTTTTCGCTACGCCCCATGTCGTTTAGTTCTTTGAGTAAGTTGGCAATATCTACCTCCGCAAGTCTACCCGCTTTGAGCAGCTGGCCCGTAGTGTCGAGCCACAGAGCATAGTCTTGCTCATAGAGATTGGCTAGCGCAGCTAGGGCAGCGGTTTGAGGCGACATAGCGACAGTTGTAATAAACCTGCACTGCCATTGTAAGAGAGCGCAGAGGACGATGCGGAGAAAGCAAGACAGTTAATGGCCATCTCTAAGCACTAAAGTACTTCGCCGCCGGGTGATAAGCCACGATCGCCGTGGTCGACTGCTCAGGATGTAGCTGTTCACTTTCATCGATGGTCAAGCCAATCTGCTCAGCCTTGAGCAGCTCTATCTGCACCGGCTGGTCATCCATATTTGGGCAGGCCGGGTAGCCAAAGCTATAGCGCGACCCCTGGTAGCGCTGCTGAAGCACCTCCCGCAAGGTGCCAGGCTCCAGCTCCCCATAGCCCAGTTCTTGACGAATGCGAGCGTGGCACCACTCCGCTAGAGCCTCGGCGGTTTGCACCGACAGCCCGTAGTAGTACAGGTAGTCGGTGTATCGGTCATCCTTGAAGAGGCTCTGGGCGAACTCCGTAGCCACTTCACCCACCGTCACCGCCTGCATAGGGAATACGTCGAACTGGCCGGGCTTCGCCAGTTCCTTAGGCAAGAAGAAGTCGGCAATGCACAGCCGTCGCAGCGACTTTTGCCGGGGGAAGGTGAAGGTGGCGATGGGATCTGGGTGGATGGGAGAATCTATCTGCCCATCTGCTACAACAGACGGATCGTAGATATGCAAACTATTCCCCTCTGCCAGACAGGGGAAATAGCCGTAGACCAGTTGGGGATGGAGTAAGCCCTCTGCCAAAATCCGCTGCTTCCAGGTATCCAGAATGGGATGTACCGTCTCCTGCAAGAACGCATCGTACTCCTCACGAGATTGCTCTTGGGGTTTGCGGAATTGCCACTGACCCACAAACAGCGCCTGGAGATCGAGGTAGCTAAAGACGTCCTCCAGCGAAATCTCTGCCGGGGTGAGCACGCGGGTGCCCCAGAAGGGAGGCGTGGGGCGGGGAATGGTGGGGTCTACGGCTTCGGAGCGGGTGATGTCTTGGGGTGATGGGGTAATTGGGTGATCGAGTGATGGGGTAATGGAGTAATCGGGTGATGAGGTCACTCCATCACTCTTCAACTCCGTCACTCCATCACTCTCCAACTCCGTCACTCCATCACTCTCCAACTCCGTCACTCCATCACTCTCCAACTCCGTCACTCCATCACTCCCCACCGCCTCAACTTCATCCAAAAACCCACTCAGGTCATCCCAGTTTCCCGCCGCCTTCGCGGGCATGAGTTTGTCCATAAAGTGCAGGTCAGAGAAGGCATCTTTGCCGTAGACGACCTTGCCCTTGTAAGTGTTCTGGCAATCTTCGTGAACGAACTTGGGGGTCAGCGCCGCGCCGCCGAGGATGACGGGGACGGTAATGCCCTCTTGGTTGAAGGTCTCCAGGTTGTCTTTCATAAAGGCGGTGGATTTGACCAGCAGACCGCTCATGGCGATGCAGTCGGCGTGGTGCTCGCGATAGGCCTGGATGATCGCGTCCACGGGCTGTTTGATGCCCAGGTTGACCACCTTGTAGCCATTGTTCGACAGAATGATATCGACCAGGTTTTTGCCGATGTCGTGGACATCGCCCTTGACCGTGGCGATGATGAAGGTGCCCTTGCCGGAGCCGTCGCTGTCGGCTTTTTCCATGTAGGGTTCGAGATATGCCACGGCGGCTTTCATAGTCTGAGCCGATTGCAGCACAAAGGGCAGTTGCATTTGGCCGGAGCCAAACAGTTCACCTACCACCTTCATGCCGTCGAGCAAAAAGGTGTTGATGATTTCAAGCGGTGGATAGGTTTCGAGCGCCTTGGCCAGGGCATCGTCAAGGCCAATGCGCTCACCATCGATGATGTGCTGCTTGAGCTGCTCGTCGATGGGCAAGTCTTTGGCGATCGCCTCCTTTTTCTTCAGGCTCTTGCCCTCAAATAGGGTGGTGAGCTTGGTTAACGGGTCATAGGAGACAATGTCGCCGTCAAATTCGCGGCGATCGTAGATCAGGTCGCGGCAGACTTTTTGGTGGTCGGGGTCGATTTTAGCCAGAGGCAAAATCTTGGCGGCGCTAACGATCGCCCCATCCAGTCCCACTTGCATCGCCTCGTGGAGAAACACCGAGTTGAGGGTGACGCGGGCTACCGGGCTGAGGCCAAAGGAAACGTTCGACACCCCCAGCATGATGTGGCTGCCGGGCAGGTTTTTGCGAATCAGCCGAATCGATTCGAGGGTTTCGCGCCCGTTCACCCGGTCTTCTTCAATGCCGGTCGAAATCGGCAACGCCAGGGTGTCGAAGAAAATCTCGTGGGCGGGCAGGCCGTATTCCAAGGCGTCACGATAGGCACGCTGGGCAATTTGGAACTTCTTCTCGGCACTGCGGGCCATGCCGTCTTCGTCGATGGTGCCGACGACAATGCCTGCACCGTATCTCTTTGCCAGCTCCAGCACTTTGAAGAAGCGCTCGTCACCATCCTCGTAGTTCGTCGAGTTAAGAATGCACTTGCCCCCGGCCACTTTCAGGCCCGCCTCCATCTTTTGCCACTCGGTGGAGTCGAGCATCAGCGGCAGAGTGACGTTGGTGACCAGGCGCGACACCAACTCGTGCATGTCGCGTTCGCCGTCGCGGCCCACGTAGTCTACGTTCACGTCGAGGACGTGGGCGCCCTCTTTGACCTGTTCTCTCGCCAACGCCACCAGCCCATCCCAATCCTCCGCATTCAGCATCTCGCGGCACTTTTTCGAGCCGCTAGCGTTGAGCCGTTCCCCCACGATCAAAAACGAGTTGTCTTGCTCGTAGGGCTGGGGGCTGTAGATCGAGGCGGCGGCGGGGATGTAGTTGAGGGCGGGGCGGGGGGAGGGGTGGGAGGGTGGATGGGTGGATGGGTGGATGGGTAGGTGTTCTGTATCGGGTGACTCGCCTACACGCCCACTCGCCCACTCGCCTACCCTAACGGGTCTCGGCTTCGGCCGCAGATCCTTAGCCAACTCTGCCAATTGCGCAATGTGCTCGGGTCGGGTGCCGCAGCAGCCGCCGATCACCTGCACGCCGAGATCCTCGATGAAGTGCATCAGCGACATGCGCAGTTCCATCGGGGTGAGGCGGTAGACAGCATTGCCGCCCACGTTTTCGGGCAAACCGGCGTTGGGGATGCAGGAGATCACAAAGGGCGACTGCTCGGCCAGGTGGCGCACGTGGTCTTTCATCAGGTCGGGGCCGGTGGCGCAGTTGAGGCCCAGAATGTCGATGGGGTAGGGTTCGAGAATGGTTAGGGCAGCGGCCATCTCGGTGCCGACGAGCATAGTACCCTGCTGCTCCATGGTGACGGAGACCATTAGGGGCAGGCGCTTTCCTGTTGCGGTGAAAGCTTCTTCAATGCCGTTGAGGGCGGCTTTGATTTGCAGTACGTCCTGGCAGGTTTCGACCAGCATCAGGTCTACACCACCGTCGATCAGCCCCTTCGCCTGATCGACGTAGGAATCTTTGAGGGTGTCGAAGTCGATATGGCCTAGGGTGGGTAGTTTTGTCCCTGGCCCCATGGACCCGGCGACGAAGCGAGGTTTGTCAGGAGTGGAGTATTCGTCGGCGACGCGGCGGGCCAAGGCGGCGGCGGTTTTGTTGAGTTCGTAGGCGCGATCGGCCAAGTCATATTCGGCCAGCACGATCGCAGTACCGCCGAAGGTGTCGGTTTCAATCACGTCGGCCCCGGCTTCAAGAAACCCACGGTGCACGGTTTCTACAGCTTTGGGATTGGTGAATACCAGATATTCATTGCAGCCTTCGTACTCGGGGCCACCAAAGTCTTCCGCCGTCAGGTTTTGCACTTGAAGGTTAGTACCCATCGCGCCATCGAAGACCATGACGGGGCGATCGGGGCTGTGGAGGCGATCGAGAAAGGCGCTAGACATGGGGCTTAGAACGGGGTTGCGACAGAGATCACCTATTATCAACCATTGCCCCCTAAGAGCGCATCCAAAAATTAGCTTCCCAGGGCGACAGGTTCAAAGGCCAAGCACGTTTTTGGATAGGTTCTAATACGAAATCCGCCTTGAGAAACCCCGCTTCAAAACAGAGATCTCGTAGGGGCATTGCAGTGCAATGCCCCTACAAACCGGGTGTAGCCCAATAAAATCCGGTGCAACTCAGTAGGGGATCTTGATCGCGGTTTCCCTAGCGCGGATCGACTGAGGGTGCTCGCTCGACCAAGCGAATTTGGTTTTGCCGCTCGACCACAGTGACCAGGGGCAGCGGTTTACGGGCCGGCCCCCGCAGCACCCGTCCCTCAGCATCAAACTTAGAGCCGTGGCAGGGGCAGGCAAAGCGGTTTTGGTCGGCCTGCCAGATGACGGCGCAGCCTCGGTGGGGGCAGATGGGGCGCAGGCCGTAGGAGGCGATCGCCGGCCCCTCCTGAATCACTAGATAGGTGACATTGGGCAATCCTTGCACCGGTTGGGGGATGCCCGGCGTAGTGGTGAGCAAGAAGGAATCGACGGCGATCGCATTCCCCGCTGCATCAAGCGCCTGCACCCCCGGCAAATAGTCGAGGCATTGAGAATTTTGGGGAAACGTTGAGCACAGTTCTTCTAAATCTTGGCCCGCCGCTGGTTGGGGCCGTGAGAAAACCATGGCGATCGCCCCTAGACTGCCCCCGGCCATGTACCTGAGCAGACTCCGTCGACTAGGGTACTTAGCCTGGGACTGGGAATTTGAGGAATGGGCCATATTGTCTAAATCGCCTGTTGAATAGCTGTAAAAATTCTGAGAGCCGATCTATATCACTAGGGTCAGGCTAACGAACAATCCTGCTCTCAGCCAAGGACGGGCAAGCTTGGGCGCGGCCAGAAGAGACGGCCAGCAAAGTCAGAGTGATGTTGTCTGAGCACAGCCTGTCGAATAATTCGGGTTGCACCCCCATCCAAGGGTTTCTTACTATATGCTTTGTCTGTAGTTATCTGGCATGATTCATCACCACAATGGGCAGACTCTCCACCCACGTTCTTGACACAGCCCTGGGTAAGCCCGCCGCCTCGCTGCGGCTCACAGTCTGGGCCATTAACAATGAAGCCGACATCAAAACGGCGCTAAAAACCGTTGAGACTAACAGCGATGGCCGCACCGATGAGCCGCTGCTAGAGGGCGACGAACTGCATAAAGGCACCTACGAAATCACCTTTGACGTGGCGGCCTATTTTGCCAAAACGAGTGCGGCTCTTTCTGAGCCCCCGTTTTTAGACCAAATCCCAGTGCGGTTTACGATCGCCGACCCCACCAGCAACTTTCACGTGCCGCTGCTGGTGTCGCCCTGGTCCTACAGCACCTATCGGGGCAGCTAGGTCGGCCGTAGCGGAGACGTCGCGGTGGGGGTAGCGGCCACAACGATGCGATCGCGGCCTTCGGCTTTGGCCTGGTAGAGGGCCGCATCAGCAGCCCGCAGCACATCTTCAGGCTGCCACTGGTGATCGGGCACTGTTGCCGCTACGCCAAAACTCAAACTGACATAGGGACCAACTGGCGATTTGGGGTGGGCAATGGCGCGGGCTCGCAGGGTGCTGCGCAGGCGGCTCAAAAGGTGCTGCGCTCCCTCTAAATCAGTTTTTGGCAAAATCAGAGCAAACTCTTCGCCGCCGTAGCGGGCAGCCAAATCAGCTGGCCGGCGAATTACGGTGTCGAGCACGGCTGCGATCGCCCGCAGACACTGATCCCCTGAAATATGGCCGTAGGTGTCGTTGTAGGGCTTAAAGTAATCGACATCGCAAAGCACTACTGCCAGCGGAGTTTGCTCGCGGCGGCCGAGCTTCCACTCGTAGGCCAGCTTGTCGTCAAAGGCGCGCCGGTTGGGAATGCCGGTCAGACTATCCTGAACGGCGAGCTGCTGGAGGATCTGGTTGTCGGCCGCTAGCTGCTGCTCAAGCAACCGCTCTTGGGTCAACAGGGTACTAAGCTTTAACGCCTGCTGCCGGGCGCGCAGCAGCGACTCCACCCGCAGCAGCAGCTCAGTCTGGTCGACCGGCATCGTAATCACATCGTCCACCTGCTGGCGCTGGGACGGCGTCATCAAGGGCAGGTGCTGGCGCTTGAGCAGCAGCAAAAAGGGCAAAAACACCGGGCTGGCCTCCTTCCGCTGCTGGGCAATGTGCTCGCTATAGCGCCCCAAAAACGCGGTATCAAAAATGCACAGGTCATAGGCTTGGCCCCACCTGAGCGCCATCGCCGGCACCTCTTGCAGGCTATAAAACCGACTCAAGAACGCTGACAACAGCTGGCGATTTTGCTGATGGTCTACCCCCAGCAGCACGCGATGCTGCCATTGATGATCGGAATCTGGGAGTGGATCAGCGCAGGGTGGTGGAACATCAGGGCTCATTTTCGTTGGACTTAATGAATTCAGGAACTCCGCTCAAGATGCCCCGCAGCTGGGTCAGCGGACGACCTACCTTGATGCCGTAGCGAGAAATTTCAAACTCCCGTAAAGTCTTTTCAAAATCGCTGAGGCGCTTCTTTAAAACGCCGATCGCCCGCCGCATTTGGCCGCGCATTTCTAGATAGCGCAGAAAAATAATGTTGTCGGCCAGGTAGGACACGCCCAGCTCCGTCGCTTTAAAGTCGCCGGTAATTGACTCAATTTCATTGGTGAGGATAGTGGTCACCCCGCGCCCTTTGAGATACTGGCAAAGGCTGTGAATATTGCGAATCAGGTCGTCTTCTTTGAACGACAGCTTATAGCCCAGCACGCTGTCGATCATGATCAGCTGGGTGCCAGCCTTTTCAACTTCGAGGCGCACCTGGTGGGCAAACTCATCGGGAGAATACAGCAGCGGGTCAACCTTAAAGATCGCCAAGGTGCCCCGATTGACCATCGCCCGCACCGGAATATTGATGCCTTCACAGCGGTTGAGCAGAGTATCAACCGCCTCCTCAAACAGGTAGACGACCGAGCGATCGCCCCGCCCCGCTGCCTCTTTAATAAATTGCAGCCCTAGGGTAGTTTTGCCCACGCCGCTGGGGCCAGAAATAATCGTTACCGTGCCGGTTTCAATGCCGCCGCTGAGCAGCTCATCAATTTCAGGAATGCCGGCTGGGCAGAGGCGCGGTGCAGCCGTGGCCACCGGATCTTCATTAGGTACCAGCTGGGGAAAGACCACCAGGCCGCGATCGCAGATTCGCATCGAGTGCAGCCCCTTGCGAAACGTGCCGCCCCGCAGTTTAGACACCTGAATATGGCGGCCCTCCTCCTGCATTTGCAGGGTGAGAATGCCATCGCTAATGAACTGCAAATCCTCATCGGGGGCCTCCTGGCTGCCCTCAGAGGTAAACAGCACCGTGGCTCCCTGGTGAAGCAAAAAGCGCAAAAACCCCACCACCTGCTGGCGAAATTGATAGGCATCGGTCGCCAGGTAGCGCAGCTGGGTCATCGAGTCGATGAATACCCGCTGGGGCTTGAGCGCGCTGACTTGCTCGACAATTCGCTCCGTCAGCGGGCCCTGTTCGACCTGGGCGGCCGCAAAAATGTCGTAGCCCTGGTTTTGCACAAAAAAGTCGGCGTTGGGGCTCAAATCTAAAACATGCACCGCATCTACCGGAAAGCCTGATGCCGCACCGTTGCGCCGCAGTTGTTCCATCGATTCCCCGAGGCTGATGAAGAGGCGCGGGGTGCCATCATCTAGGTTGGTGGTGAGAAAATGCCACCCCAGGGTAGTTTTGCCACAGCCCGGCCCACCTCTGGCCAGATAGGCCTGTCCTACCGGAAAGCCCCCCTCTAAAACTTCATCTAGCCCTTCAATTCCCGAGGAAAGTCGTTCATATTTTGACATCTTCGCCAAATTGCTCTCAAAATTAACGCCAACGCGCAGCAATTCTCCGCTAGCACCATTAGAGAGTCGCCTGGCCTCTCATCCTGCCACCAAACTGGCCTCTGGCGTTGTCATTGAGAAAAACCGTTAACGTTTGGGCCGCTGAATAATCTGCTCCATGACCCGCTGTTTGGTTTTGGGGTCGATGCCGATCAGCCGCACGTAGTCTTGGGCATAGTCGCCCAGGCAGCGTTCCACCTCGGCGCTAGCCGTAGCAGCATTCTGAGCAGAGATAGTTGGACCGCTCTGCCAGGCGTTGGTTTGAAACCGCCGCTGATCGACATGCTCTAGGGCCAGGCGATAGCCCTGGGAGAGAATGTTGTTGACCTGATCGCGCACTTCGGGGGGGAGGGTGGATGAGTGGGAGGGTGGATGGGTGGGAGGGTGGATGGGTGGGGGCGTGGAGGAGTGGGTGGACTGGGACGCATCGGGCATGGGGCATTGAGGGGCATCACCGTTGCCGTTGCCAGATGCTTTGGCGGCATTGCCCCCGGTAGTGCCCTCAGCGGCAGGGTTGTCGTTGGGGTCGTAGGCGCGATAAAAGCTGCCGTTAGGGGCTGAGGACGCACCACCCGACTGCAAAACGCGGTTGTATTCGTTGGCGAGGCGCATGTCGTCGACCCGGCGCTGCTCACGCACCAGGCGATCGCCCACCTCGAGCAAATGCGAGATGCTAAAGTCGGGCCGGCGGAAGGTGGGCGGCGTGGTGGTGTTGACTACGCTGCGGGAGACATTTTCAAGCCCCACTGAATAGATAAAGTCGCGGATCTGCTCGTTGTAGATCTGGGCGCGCACGGCTCCAAAGAAGTCGATCGCCTGGGTGGGAAAGGTATCAACCAGCAGGGTAATGTCTTGGGAGGAGAGGCCGTCGGGCTCAAAGATGCCGCCGACAATGCCGATGCGATCGTCTCGATCGGGCTGCCAGTAAAACTTGTCCATGCGGCCGTCGCGAATCAGCGGCGCGTAGAGGGTCGAGAGGTCGTTGCCGGTCATAATGATCGGCACCCGCTGAATCTCATTTTCGTCATAGCTGCCCGGCAGCTGAACATTGGTGGGGTTGTCAGCAATGTTCATCAGGGTGTTGTTCACCAGCTGGGTGTTGACGGTGTACTGGGTGAGGGCGTCGAAGCGGCCCGCCCCAGCGTCGATGTCGTTGATCATCAGCACCGCCATTTTGCCCCGCACCCGCACCAGCTCGGCGGCTTCGCGGTAGCGCAGGCGAATCAGCCGGGCCGGGTCGCCCGCATCGGGGCTCTCTAGCTCACCGCCAGAGATGTGTACCACTTCGACGCCCATGCGCTCATACACCAGCTCACACTGAAAGGTTTTGCCCTCGCCCTTGCGGCCGTGCACCCCCAGCAGCAGAGGAATTTTGACCTGCGGCAGCTTGAGGTAGTTTTTGGTGATATGCACCGCCAGCTTTTCGAGAAAGCGGGGGGAGAGATAGTAGGACATGAGGTTAAACACGGTGAGGTAGCAGGGATAGGTATCTGACAGAGGTGTAAAGCGATCGCCCTACACTTTGCAGAAAACTCAGCAGTATCCGTGTTTACATTATCCCGTAGCTTGGTGCAGTGAATGGTTCAAAAGGCTGAAGGCTGCAATAAGCGATCGCTATAGAGTAGCTTGCCAAGACAAACCCCTCAGCCTCCCATGGGAGGCTGAGGGGTTTGCTAACTACAGTGCAGCCACTGGGTTAGGTGACCTGACCGAGCCAATTACCGAGCCGACAGCACCAGGGGTTGGTTGAGGGTCAGGGTGAGATCTTGGCTGGGGTTGATGGCAATCACCTCGACCCGGTCGCGGCCAAAGAGCCGGGCCAGGGTGGCTCCAGTGGCGGTTCCGGCCAAGACCTCTAGGGTACCGACACTTTGGTCGCCAGTGGTGCGAGAGATCGCCGCCGCCGCACCTGAACCCAGCACCGCTCCAGCCAGGGTCTCGCCGAGGGTAGCTCCTCGGCGAACAGTTTCCGTCGTGGTCACGGTCTGCGAGGTGGCGTTAATTGCCAATCGTTGACCGCCGGGCAGCACCAGTTCCTGCGCCACAAACTGTGAGCCGTTGCCGCTAGGACGCAGTTCTCCCACTACCTGACTGCCCGCTGGCACCAGAACGCGACCGGTGCTGTCGGTGATCGCCTGGGCCACCGTCAGGGTCAGATCAGCGGTCTCATCGGGGAGCACGACAATTTTGTTGCTCTCTGCATAGTTCGTAGTCAGAACTGTGCCTGCCGGTAGGCTGGATTGAGCCGCCACTTGCTGCCCCACAATGTAGGGGGAGTTGACCGTGGCCACCTGATTTTGGCTAGCCAGGGCCTGGTAAATAAAGGCCGCCACATCGGCCCGAGTTGCCGTTTGGTTAGGCCTTAAGACCTGCACATTGGGGTAGTTCACCACCAACCGCCGCTCTGTAGCAGCAGCTAGGCTGGCCACCGCATACTCAGGAATCGAGGAGGCATCCTGATAGACGCTAACGCTATTCTGGCTGCTGGCGGTGTAGTTCAATCCGTTAGCCAAAGAGACTAGCACCTGGGCCCGGGGGATGTTCTGATCGGGCTGGAAGATATTGCCGGGGTAGCCCGACAAAAAGCCCATCATATCGGCCTCACGAATCGCCGCAGCGGCCCAATAGTCGGCCGGCACGTCCACAAAGGTGGTCGCAGTCCGCACAGAGGACTGGCTAAACGCCTGACGCACCATAGCGGCATACTGAGCGCGGGTCACCGGCTCATCGGGACGGAAGGTACCGTCTGGGAAACCAGCGATCACGCCTCTGCCCGCCAAACTAGTAATGAACTGACGCGCCCAGTGGTTGGCGGACACATCGCTAAATTGAGTTTGAGTTTGGGTTTGGGCAACTACCGGAGCAGCCGTGATCACTGGAGTAAAGGCACCTACGGTCAACCCTAGGGCTAACATCAGAGCGGTTCCAGACTTTAGACGAAAAGAATTAGACATTTTTGAAAAAACTCCAAAGTCAAACAACGGACGGACACGGCCTTATCAAATTCGCCTTGGCAAATTCATCTCAGCAGATTCGACTCAAGATGCTTTTGCGCACCCCATTTCGTGGTAAACAGAGCATTCGCCTGTCTTTTTCACGCTGTCTATCTGGTTTTAAGAACTGCTTTTTGCCTTTTAATAAGTAGAGAAGTCAGCCAAAGTAAGTTTCTACATAGCAATAGGATGACTGCATAGCCTTGGCGACTCTTGTTTTAAGGGCGAACAGATAACTGTGTCTCGCTTTCCTTAATCTAAAGCTGCTTTTGCCAATGTGACGAATAGTCTTTCCGCTATTTCAACTGTCACATTAGAAAGCTTTTTAGAAGTACTGAACAATTGCTTGGCTTTGGGCAAGCGATCGGTAATTGACCCATAGCTCTGCCAAAAAGTTCCAGCTGTTTAATTGACAATATTTAGGCCTGAAACTTTGTTCGGAGAGGCTTCAGCCAGAGGCTGTTTGCAGAAGGGTCTGTCGTGACCCTCGTCACGGGTGTATCCCAGTTTCTTAGCCCTCGTCACCTACTGCTCCCGACCTTTAGAGGGCGTTGGGGCTCAACATCCTCGTTCGAGCCAGCTCTCAGCCTCTTGCTACCAAAACAGGACGTTGTAGACGCCCTCTGAGCGAGGACGCAGCCTAGAACCATTTAGAAGCCAGGCAACTGCCCTTACCTAGCTAGACTTGTAGTGCTATGGGCAGAGTGGCCTTGAATAGCTGGAGCACCTGCTCCCAGGCATCGCTGGCGGCTTCGGGGTGGTAGCTATGGCGCTGATCGCAGAAAAAGCCGTGCTCGGCCCCGGGGTAGCGAAAGATTTGGTGGGGCACGCCGTAGTCCTTTAAGGCCGCTTCGATTTGGTCTACCTCGTCAGCCGCAATCAAGGGGTCTTTTTCACCGAAGAAGCCATAGAGGGTGCCCTTGATCTCGGGGGTGCGGCTAAGGGTGGGGTCACCGCCGCCGGGGGTCATGGTAGCAATACCCGCTCCATAGAAGAATGCGGTGGCTTTAACTTCGGGTAAAGTCGCAGCCAAGTAAGCGACATGACCGCCAAAACAAAAGCCGATGCAGCCGACGCCCTCGGGGATGACGTTGGCTTTGCTGTAGAGGTAGGCGATCGCCCCCTGCACATCCATGATCAGTTCTTTGGCCGTTGTGCCTTGCTTGTAGCTGCGGCCCAGCTCCAGTTCTTCCTGGGTGTAGCCCACCTCAAAGCTGGGGGCCTGGCGGTGATAGATGTGGGGGGTGATCGCTACGTAGCCCGCCCTCGCCAGCCGTTCGGCCACCTCACGAATGTGGCTGTTGACTCCATACACCTCTTGAATCACGACGACGGCACCAAACCGGCCCGGGCCGGAGGGCTCGGCCAAGTAAGCCAAAATCTCGGTGTCGCCGCTGGGGATAGCGATTGTCTCGGTACGCACTAGGGACGGCATGGCGAGTTGTCGTTGTCTATACTGATTACTCTTACTTTAACGCTGGCCTGAGCGTTGGTGGGGAGGTCTACAATTGTCAAAAAACATTGCGGCAGGCGGGGGCCAGCTAACAAAACCCAGCCACTTTTTAAGAATCGTCCTAAATTGTCAGTACGGGCGGTGTATTTAGTTCTCAGTGGCCCTCATGTTGGTCTGACCTACTGGTTTGATCTCAAAATGGGCATGATGGTTTGTCTGGCAAAAGCCTGGAGGTGGTTTGGTGGTGCAGTTTCACATTCAGCCCGATAGCGAGATTCCGGCGTCGACCCAGCTCTACGACCAGATTTGGTTTGCGATCGCATCCCGGCAGTATCCACCTGGCTATCGGCTGCCCAGCACCCGGCAGCTAGCCATGCAGACGGGCCTGCACCGCAACACCATCAGCAAGGTCTACCGCCAGCTCGAAGACGCCGGCGTGGTGGAAGCCATGCCCGGCTCTGGCATCTACGTGCGCGAGCAAAACAGCACCGACAGCGCTCGTCCCCAGACCGTGCTGTGGGCTGAGTTTCCCCAGGCGCGCGATGTGGTTGAGACCGGGCTAGACGAGCTGCTGCGCCAGGGCTGCTCACTCAACCAGGCGCGAGAATTGTTCTTGGCGGAGATCGACTGGCGGCTGCGCTGTAGCGCGCGGGTGCTGGTCACCGCTCCTGGTCAAGACATTGGGGCCGGGCAGCTGATGGTGCGCGAGCTAGAGAGCGCGCTGCACATTCCAGTGCAGCTGGTGCCCCTCGAAGAACTCGACACGATTTTGGCCCAAACCCGCTCAGGCACGGTGGTGACCAGCCGCTACTTCATTAGCGAAGCCGAGGCGATCGCGGCTCCCAAGTCGGTGCGGGTCATCCCCGTCGATATCTACGACTATAAAAAAGAGCTGGGCCTGCTGAAGGATTTGCCCAAGGGCACCTGCCTGGGCATGGTCAGCGTCAGCACCGGCATTTTGCGGGCGGCAGAGGTGATTAGCTACAGCCTGCGAGGCGACGAAATTTTGCTGATGTCGGCCCAAACCGATGACCCCTACAAGCTCAATGCCGTGATCCACAGTGCCCAGACCATTGTGGTGTTTGACGAGGCAAGTTTGCCCACGGTCAAAGAGGCGATCGCCGAAGCCCGCGAAGACTTGATTCGCCCGCCCAAGCTAATCGTCTGTGACAACTACATCGGCGAAAAGTCGATCAACTTGCTCAAGCGCGAGCTGGGGCTCGATTAAGCGATCGCTGCAGAGTCCGGGCCATCCCCAACCTGAAACTTGAAAGTGCTGGTGTGGTGCACCCGCCTGCAATGGCGACTTCGCTGAGCCTTTTTTAGCCTGGCGGTAATACTTACTGCCAAGCCATCCGTGCTGAGCATATCGCTGTGGGTGCTGAGGGCGATCGCCGCCATTGCCTCGTTTATCCGCCTCTTAAAGCAGTGCTACATTCCGCAACAGCACTTTGAGGTCTTCTGGCCACTGTGCCAGAAAACCTTAATCACCAATAAGACCTAGAAACCACAGAAAAGCAGTACCGCATAGCCCTAATGGCTTTGCAGCGGCTTCGATCGCCCGCCAAAACCACTCGCTAAATTTCCCTTTTTAAACAAACACAAAAATATTTACAGAAATTAATAATTCAAACATTCAATTAGGCTATTTCTTTTTCTATCTGTAGACAGACGTAGTTACTAGCATTTAGACAGATGACTCACAACCACACAAACACATATAACAAGTGTTGAGTAGAAAATTGATTAACGACATTAGCGACAAACAAGTAGCAGTTGGATATTCAGTGCACTACAAAAAACCTTGTTCTTGAACAGCAAGGCTGGAATCACTAGTAAAGCACTTTAAAAATCAGCTTTTCAGCAACAGTTGTGTTGAGTTTGGAGTATAAGATTATGGCTCGGTCAACTAAGCAGAAATTTTTTCAAAGCACGCTCACTCTCGGCCTAATTGCCGGACTGATGGCTGCCTGTGCCGAAACCGCACCTGAGCAAGAAACTTCCGATGGTTCGACGAATGTGCAAACTGAGGAAGTTGCTGAAAATACCGAAGGCTACATCGGCCAAATCGTCACCATTCGGAGCGCACCGGTTGAGAAAGTAGGCGACAACTCTTTCACCGTCAACGATGAACAGTTCTTTGGCAGCGAGCCTATTCTAGTCATCAATGCTTCGGGCGAACCCCTGCTACTGCCAGAGGGCGATGTTGAGGTACAGGTAACCGGTGAAGTTCGTAACTTCTTAATTTCAGAGGTCAATCAAGAGTTTGATCTAACCCTTGACCAAAACCTCTACGAAGAGTACGAGGATCAGCCGGTCATCATTGCTCAGTCAATTGCGCTGGCACCAGAGCCCGGTGAAATCTCGGAAAATCCTGAGCAATATTATGGCGAGACCTTAGCCGTAACCGGTGACGTGGAAGAGATCCAAAGTGAAGACACATTCACCCTTCAGGAAGACCAGCTGTTAGGGGCAGACAGCCTACTGGTTGTCTATGCCCAACCTAAGGCAGGTTCGGCATCTGAGGCAGTACCGCCTACCATCACTGACAATGAACAGGTTGCGGTTACTGGTGTGCTGCGCCCCTTCGTCGTCAGTGAACTGGAGCGCGACTATGATCTGACCTGGGATGCTGAAGTGTTGCAGCAGCTAGAGGCAGATTACAGCGAAAAGCCAGTTCTGATTGCGACCCAAATCTACCCTTCAGCTATTCCCGAATAGCATTGCCATTGTGACGCTGCTGTTCACCTGTTCTTTGGTAAATAGCAGCGGGCTTTTGCAAGCCGCTGGTGCGATCGCAGCGACTCCCACTCCAATCCTAGGTGGGGCGATAGGTCCTACCTAAGATTGCAGCCGTACTGTCGTCATCCCCTCGCGCAGCGGCCGCTGTTGCTGGGTCCAAACTTGTTTAACCAAGAGGCCAAGGATAGGGGAGAAGGTGCTAAGCCCCTGGCGTAGAATTCCAAAGCGGCGCAGTAGTTCTCCCCTACCGGCTTCGTGAGCTTGGAGCTTTTGGGCCTGAATGATCTCAGGCTCGCGTTCGGCCTGAATGGAGGCCAAAGCGCGATCGAGAGCGGTAAGGTCTGGGGCTGCTGCGTCGGTAGTTTTGAGCACCGGGATCAGGTGGTTGGCGGCTGCGATCGCATCCCGCAAAGCCAGGTTAATACCTTGGGCGCGCACGGGCGACATGGGGTGGGCGGCATCGCCCAGCAGCAGCAGGCCGGGGCAGTGCCAGCGTGAACAGCGACCGACCAGAACTGAGAGCCGCATGGGGGATGAGATACTTTCTCCCGCCGATTGGAAGTGTTCCACGAACTCTGGTGGTACCAGGGCAGCGAAGGTCTTGGCCCAGTCTTTTTGCTCGGTGGGTTCATCGGGGGCGATCGCCCAGGCGAGGTGCATTTTGCCCTCCTCCGCTCCGTGGAAAAGGCTAAAGACTCGTCCCTTTTTAACCACGGTGCAAAAGCGATTGTCGGCGGCATAGCCCGGTGGCGCTGGTAGCTTAAACCAGAGCACGTCAATACTTTTGGGTTGGGTTTCTAAAGTTAGCCCAGCTCTTTGGCGAATTGCGGAGGCGCGACCATCGGCTCCAATCACCAGGTCAGCAACGATGGTGCGGCCATCGGCAAGCTGGATGCCAGTGACACGATTTTCGCTTTGGGAGGCTTCGCCAACGGTCTGCCAGAGCAGATCCTTCACGGCGGTTCCGGCTATCCACTCAAAGTTGGACTCGCGCTGAGCGGCTTGCACTAAAGCTTCTAGCAGCGGCGGTTGGGAAACTAGGGTGCAGGGGCGGGATGACCCCAAGGGCTCGTCGGCACGGAACAGGCGGCGATCGTTGAGCCAAAATTCCCAGGCGCTGAGGGGGCGATGGGGAACTGTCTTCAGCAGTGAGTCTAGCCCCATTTGGGTGAGGGCACCGAGACCGCTGGGCATTAGCCCCTCGCCGCGAAACTGGCGCTGAAAGTCTCGGGCGGCTTCGATTAGGGTAACGGGGATGCCGCGTTGGGCCAGCATTAAAGCCAGGGTGGCTCCGGTAGGGCCAGCGCCAACGATCGCAACTCTAGGCATGGTTTGGTGAGAATTTTGGGTGAGCTTTTGTTCAGAATAGCGTTCGGTTGCGGGGCTTCGTGCCCCTCTTCCTGTGCTTAATCAGCTACCCATAAGGAAAATCGTAGGGTGCACTCGCAAAGCAGTGCACCATTCTAGGAGTGTAGTCATAGAGTTGATTATCAGCGATCGCGCAGACGGTGGCAGCGCACAACTGGGATCCAAGCCAAATCTGCCACCGGGGCCATTTCGCTGGCCCCAGACCCTCATCGACAAGGACGTTCCGTCGTCCTTGACCTCACGGAAAGGATTGATCAATCATCGGTTTAAACCTCTGTTCTGCCAGTGAGCTTGGGGGAAACACAAACCCCGTTGTTCCACATCACTTGGATTGAAACATTGTAGGGTGGGCAATGCCAACTGTTAACTTGGGGCTATCGATCAAGAGAATCGTATTGTTCGCCGACCCAAGGCATGGTCGCTAGATCTTCGAAGCTGACCTGGCGATCTTTCTCTAGGGCTTCGATACGGCGTTTTTCGGCGTAGATTTGGCGCTGGTACTCGGCGAACTGCTCGGGGGCGGTGGTGCAGTCAGTCTTTTCCCACAGGGCAAGGAAGTGGCGGTAGCGCTTTTCGCAAAGGTTCTTTTCCATGCAGGCGGCGGCGGCGCGAACGATTAGGGAGGCGCGGATCACGTCGCGTTTGGTCTTTTCGCTGAGGTGCAGTAGGGCTTGCAGGGGCGTGGTAGCCAGGCCAGTATCAGCGAGTTGGTTACGCAATAGGTTGACCAAATCAACTCTGGGATCGTCAGATTCGGTGAGTAGCCGCTGCATCTGCCGCCACAGGGCCCGGTGGTGAGAGTAGCTAAATTGCAGGTCGCGGTCTTCGAGCACCTGACGAATTTCGTCGCGGTGAGCAGCATCGTGGAGAAAAATACGCAACAGGGCGGCCTCGGCCTGTTCTAGAGAACTAGCGCTGGGAGTGGTGGCAGGGGCAGATCGGGTGGGCGCTTCCGACGAGGTCGTCCGACGCTGGCGGCGTACTTGGGTAACGAGGTTTTCGGCCAGCAGAGGCACTAGGCGGCTGTCGCCGTTGCTAAAGATTTCGGCACAGTAGCGCACGTAGTGGGTGCGGGTATCGGCGTTGGCGATATCACTGAGCAGTTTGACCACCGCCTGGCTGGTCTGCTGAAACTGGTCGGCCTGGCGCAAATCTTTGCCACCAATCAGGTTATTGATCTGCCAGTCAATCCAGAGGGGGGCGGCCTCAATCAAATCTCGGTAGGCGGCGGCGCTGTGGTGCCGCAAAAACTCGTCTGGGTCTTTGCCGTCGGGAATGTTGAGCACCCGCAGTTGCACGTCGCCCCGGTAGGCCATGTCTTCGACCTCGCCGATCGCCCGCTGGGCTGCCTTGACTCCAGCAGCATCGGCGTCGAAGTTGAGCAAAATCTGCTTGGATTCGGTGTAACGCAGCAGTTGGCGCACCTGGGCGGCGTTCAAGGCCGTGCCCAAGGCAGCGACAGAGTTTTCTAACCCGGCAGCGTGGAGAGCAATGACGTCGAAATAGCCTTCGACCACGATGGCGCAGTCGTCTTTGGCGATCGCCGCCCGGGCCAAATCTAGCCCATACAGAGTCTTGCCCTTGTCGAACAGCTCGGTGTCGGGCGAGTTGAGATATTTAGGTTTTTCGTCGCCCAGGGCGCGGCCGCCAAAGCCAATCACTCGGCTCTGCCCATCGCGAATGGGAATCATCAGGCGATCGCGGAAGCGATCGTAGTAGCCATCCCCTTTTTGGCGGGGCACAATCAGCCCCGCCTTTTCCACTAGCTCGACGGGGTAGTGCTTTTGCTCAACCAGGTAGCCATAGAGGGTCTGCCAGCCCCCCGGGGCAAACCCCAGCTGAAACTGTTGAATGGTAGCGTCGTTGAGGCCCCGCTCGTAGAGGTAGGCCAGGGCCGTTGCCCCGTCGATCTGCTGAAGGGCGTGCTCATAAAATTTAGCCGTCAGGGCCAAAATTTCGTAGAGCTGCTCCCGTAGGGTGAGCTGCCGCTGAAGCTCTTGGCGCTTTGCGGGTTCTAGGGTAGTGACCGGCACCTGGTAGCGCTGGGCTAGATCGAGCACCACGTCAGCAAAGGAGCGCTTGTTCAGCTCCATTAAAAACTTAAAGGCGTTGCCCCCGGCCCCGCAGGAAAAGCAGTAGTAAAACTGCTTGCCGGGGCTGACGCTAAAGCTGGGCGACTTGTCCTCGTGGAAGGGACAGAGGCCAACAAAATCTTTACCCTGCTTTTTCAGCACCACATGCTGGGAGACCACATCGACAATATCGGCGCGATCGCGCACCGCTTCGATAGTGTCGGGGTGGAGGCGAGGGGTATCCATAGTGTTGAGGCTGCGCGGTGGCCGGGAGGAAGACCACTACATGTTGGGGCGTGGCTTGATTGTAGCCCATGGTGCTCAGAAATCAGCCATCGACCCTTTGCTTGGTAGTGCTCCTAATTTATGGCAAGAAACTAGGCCAGCCGGTAGCTACCCTACTGACAAAAAATTGCCGCTGGAGGCGTTTAAGCGTCCCCAACGGCAATTTTAATGTCAATACTGTATGTCCCGTGGTTTACCCAAGCAGGAGATCAGCCCAGTTTATTCGGCAACAACCCGCAGGTTGACAACAGCAGTCACTTCGGGGTGTAGCTTCACTTCAGCCTGGTATTCGCCCAACTTGTTGATGTCGGGGAGCGAAATATCGCGGCGATCGACTTCTTTGTCCGCTAGCGACTTGATCACGTCGGCCACATCGGCAGAGGTGACGGTACCAAAAATGGCTTCGTTTTCACCCACAGGCTTTTGAATGGTGAACATGCCGATGGTGGTTAACGCCGTCTTGGTGGCTTCGGCCTCCTGCTTGATCTCTAGCAGCCGCTGCTTTTGCGCCTCGCGCCGACGCTCTACCTGCTTTAGCACGCCGGGGGTAGTGCGCACCGCTTTCCCGTTGGGGATAAGATAATTACGTGCATAGCCAGGGGCCACATCTACCAAGTCGCCGTTGTAGCCCAGCTTGCGAACATCTTCTGTGAGAACTACCTGTACCCGTTTTGCCATGATTTTTCTCGTATAGCCCAGTTGACTATACTACCCAAAGGCGTTGTCTCTTGGCAACCCTTCCCCGTCGCCCCACAACCTACCCTGGCCCATGATTAGACTTGTGTTTGCCCTGGTACCCGCGGTCTGGGTGATCGCGATCGCCATCATCGCCGTGCAAAACGCCACCCCTGTCTCCATTCAATTGCTGACCCTGCAATCGATCGCGATTCCCTTTGGGGTGCTGCTAGCCTTTTGTGTCGCCGCCGGTATGGTGGCCGCCGCCCTGGTGCTGCTGGTGCTAGGAGGAAATCCCCTGCGAGCACCTCGCCGTCAAAAAAGGTCTGAGCCGTAGCCCAGACCTTCGCTCAGTTGAGTTGTCAACCCGTTGTTTGGCTAATTGCCCGGTGCCGTCGTGACGCTGTCGCCAGCGCGGGCTTCCTTAATTTCGGTGCTTAACGCTTCTAATGCCGCCGCATATTGAGGGTCGGCCTCAGTGCCAATAGCCTCGCGATTGGTTGAAAGTTCTTCCTGCTGCTCTTCAGTTAGCTCGATCGAAATGTCGGGCTCAATGCCAGACTTATTAATATCGGTGCCGTCGGGGGTAAGGTATTTGGCCACCGTAATAGCCACCCCAGAGCCATCGCCCAGGCTGCGCACCGACTGCACCAGACCCTTGCCGAAGGTGCGAGTGCCCACTAAAACGGCCCGCTCGTTATCTCTCAGGGCCCCTGACAAAATTTCGCTGGCGCTGGCCGAGCCACCGTCAACCAGCACTACGAGGGGCTTATCGGTCAAGGCGCGGCTGTTGGCGGTTTCTTCGTCCACCACCCCCTGGCGATTCACCGTCGACACAATAATGCCGCTGTCGATCCACATACGGGCAATGTCAATGCTGGAATACAGCAATCCACCAGGGTTCGAGCGCAGGTCGAGCACGTAGCCGGTCACCCCCTGGCCTTCGAGATCTTCGATGGCAGCACCCATTTCTTCGGCGGCATTAGCGCTGAACTGGTTGAGGCGAATGTAGCCTACCTGTCCCTCAGGGCCGGCCTGCACGTTGTAGCGCACTGGGTGAATTTCGATGCGCGCACGCACCATGGAGAATTCCAGTTGTTCTTCGCCCCGGCGCAGGGTGAGGGTAACCTCAGAGCCAACGGTGCCACGAATTTTGCTCACTGCATCGTTGAGCTCCATGCCCTCAGTGGATTCGCCATCAATGGCCAAAATCACATCTTGGGGGCGAATGCCTGCATCGAAAGCCGGGGTGTCTTCGATGGGAGCCACGACGACTATTTCTTTGCTTTCTTCATCCTGAGAGATTTGAATACCGACCCCGGTGAGTTCGCCGGAGGTGTCAATCTGCATGCTGCGAAACTCTTCAGGATCCATGAAGCGGGTGTAGGGATCCTCCAGCTTTTCTAGCATCTCGCGGATGGCGCCATAGGCCTCTTCCTGGTCGGCGTAGTTCCGCCCTAGGTAGTCTGTCCGCACCGCATCCCAATCGACCTGGTTAAAGGTGGCATCGACGAAATTGCGGTCAATCAGCTGCCAAACTTGATCAATTAGTTCCTTTGGGCTTTCTTCAAAGAAAGCTTTGCTTTGGGACAGGTGAATCCCAGCGCCGGTTACAGTTACCGCCGCCACAGCAACGGCCGTGGCACCTAGGATCAGTCCGCGCTTTGCAAATGTCATGTGTGATATAGGTTCTAGCAGCAAATTACGCCCAATCTAACACACACAATTGAGAAGCAAGGGGAAGATTTGGTGAGGGTTTTTGCCCCCGTTACTAACGGTAACAATGGGCACTTAGAGGGGGCAACTGAGGAAAAAAGGGGTTCAATACTGTTTTCTAGCAGCGATCGCTCTAGCGGCAGCAGCGGTCGTTTCTCTAACTACCGTGCCGCCCAGAGTGCCGCGCTATAATCGATCGCGATCCTTTGCAGGCGTTGTCTGTGAAACGCTAACTCGATGAATCGCTGATCCAAGCCCCAGGCGTTGAGACGTTTAAATCCTATGGGCACATCTGTCGCCGATCAGGGCACCCACATTTTGCTGGTGGGCACCAACGAGGGCCAAATCCGCCAGATGGAGTTTGACCTCCAAGAGTCCGGCTATCATCCCGTAGTGGCCAGCAGTGCTAAGGCAGGCCTTGCCCTAGCGACTGAAAGCCACCCGGCGCTAGTTGTGGTCGATCGCCTGCTGGGGGGCGAGTCGGGGCTGGCGCTGTGCCAAACCCTGCGCAGCCAGGGCATCAAGTCGCCGATTGTGCTGCTGATGGCTAAAGACAGCCTCGAAGACCGGGTGGCCTGCCTCGAATGCGGCGCTGACGACTACTTTCTCAAACCCTACCGCGCCGACGCCTTCTTAAAAATTGTGCAGCTCTATTTGCAGTCAGCCCCAGGGGAGGTCGAGCACCTGCGCTTTGGCGATCTGACGCTGGATTTAGACAATCGCCAGGCGCTGCGGGGCGATCGCGTCATTGAGCTAACAATGAAAGAATTTGAGCTGCTCAGATATATGATGGAACACCCGCGCGAGGTGCTGCCCCGCGAGCAAATTCTTGAGAATGTTTGGGGCTACGATTTTGTGGGTGAGTCGAACGTGATTGAGGTCTATGTACGCTACCTGAGGCTTAAAATTGACGGCGAAGACGACAAGCGCCTGATTCAGACTGTGCGGGGTGTGGGGTATGTGCTGCGGGAGAGTTAGTCGGTTGGTGAGTGGATGGGTGGACAGGTAGATGGGTGGATGGGTGGGGGCCAATATTCACCGGGTGAACGACTAGAATGTTAGCGCCCTGGTTGGGTGCCCACAGTTGCATTTCCTGGTTTTTTCCATGTCCTATCGTTTTGCTGGTTTGGCTTCCCAACGGCTTTATCTATGGCTGCGGCAGGGCATGGCCTTGAGCCTGGTGCTTAGCGCGTTGGTGTTGGGGGCCGGGTGCGGGCCAACCCCCTCCACAGCTGAGCCACCGTCTACGACCGACAACACCCCATCAACGCCGACTGCCGCCGAAACCCCTATGGCTGATCCTCGCGGCCAACAGCTTGCCGTCACAGCGGTTACGACCCTGGGCGGTGAAGAGATCTTTCTAGAAGTGGCGACCACACCACAGCAGCAGGCCCTGGGGCTGATGTATCGCGATGCGCTGCCCAGCGATCGCGGCATGCTGTTTCCCATGGGTCGGCCTCGCCCAGTGAGTTTTTGGATGAAGAATGTGCCAGTGGCGCTGGACATGGTGTTTGTCTACCAGGGGCAGATCGTAGGTCTGGCGGAGGCACCTCCCTGCACCGCTGATCCTTGCCCCACCTATGGCCCCGGCAATCAGCTAGTGGATCACGTGATTGAGCTGCGGGCCGGGCGCGCCGCTGAGCTGGGCCTGGCAGCAGGGGATGAGGTTGTGATCAAAGAAGTGGGGGAGTAGGGTGCTGTTAGGCCGCAGGCCGGATTGGGTGACCACACATCACCTGTGCTTGGCCATAACGCACTGCTGAAGCATCTCTACGGCAGGAAGATTATTGATACAAAAACAGCCGTTTGGCAGCGCGAGTGAAGGCGACATAGCAGAGCTGGTTGCGCTCGATCGCATTGCGGTTAGCGGTCATTGATGGCACATCCACAAACACATCCTGAAAGGTTGAGCCCTGGCTTTTGTGAATGGTGAGGCTATAGGCGTAGTCAACGGCGTGGAAGCGCTGCTGCAAATCCCAAAATTCCATCCAGCGCTTTTCTTTGGCGAGAAAGTCGAGCCTGGTTTTGAACTCGGCCTGGCCCGACTCGTGCAATACCTGCAGGGTCTTGTAGTCGCCGGTTTCGGTCTCGACTTCGAGCATCCACAGGGGCCACTCGCCCTCGCGACCTCGGGCAATGTTGAGCACCTCGCACTCGGCGGAGGTGGGCAGCACGACCGCCTCTTTTTCTAAACAGGGATTAACGGCGATTAGGCGATCGCCGGGCACAAATCGCTTAGCGTTGGGGCCGTAGATGGCGGCGCGAATGGTGTGGTTGAGCTGGGCCACCCGACGGTTAGTGTAGGCCAGGGCGCGCACTTGGTCGGGATTTTTCTGGTAGGCGGGGCTGGTAAAGGCGCGAATCAGCAGGTCGTGCCAGGCTTGGCGAGGCAGCACAAAGCAGCCTTCGGTGTTGTCGGCGTTGGTGTCGTTGGCGAAGTGGGGCAGGGCATCGCGCTCCAAGTTGCGGCGAATGTCTTCAGCGATCACGCCGATCGCGCCGCCATAGCGCACCACCTCGGTAAGCTGTGACTTGTGAATGATCTGGCGAAAGCAGGCCGACTCAGGCTCGTTGACCGGCGGCAGCTGAGCCGAATCGCCCACGAATAAAATCTGAGTGCCCCGGTACAGGTTCGACACGGCATTCACCAACAGATCCCATAGCTCCTGGTTGATCATCGAGCATTCGTCGATGATCACTAGGCGGTAGCGATCGATCTGGCTGGCCTGCTGGCGATCGATCGCAAACACCTGCTTGCCGTTCTCTTCGTCGATTACCGGGCGCAAGCCCAGCAGCTTGCAGCAGGTCATAGCGTCAATATCGAGCCGCCACTGGGCCGCCATCGCCGCCAGCACTTTGGTGGCTTTGTTGCTAAAGGCGCTGAGCACAATGGGGCGCTCGTCGCCGCGATCGCGCAGCCCGTTCACAAACACCTGAAGCAGCGTTGTTTTGCCCGTGCCTGCGTAGCCAGTTAGCAAATACAGCTTTTCGGTGCCCTGCACAAAGGCGTCCAGAGCATCCAGAGCGGCCTCTTGCTCGGCGGTGAGCGCCAGGTCAGCTTTAGCAGATTTGGATGGGGATATAGCCATGGGCAGGGAACAGATGTTCTATCCCAGGTTAGCCTGATTCACGGTCTCAGACAGGGGAGACTTCATCCTAGGGCAAGCTTTGGATAACAGCCGCTACAACGCTGGCCAACGCAGGTTTATCGATTTGGCCCTGGGCGACCTGCATTACTAAGTCGTAGGCGTTGTCTCAAAATTCGGCTCTGGCTCCCCTCTCCTCCCTGGGAGAGGGGCTGGGGGAGAGGGCTGCAGGGACGTTGTAATCTACTAAGTTTTCCTAAACCACCGCCATGTCAGCCTTGATAGCAAAGATATGCGCAATGGTTTCTTCAACCGAGCGATCGGGGGTCGAAGCGCCAGAGGTGACACCCACAGTAATGGGGCCATCGGGCAGCCAATTTTCCGTCACCGTTAGGTCACCGTGGAGCGGCTTGTGCTCGATGCGGTTGCCGGGGCCAATGCGGCTGGCGCTGTCTATGTGGTACGAGGGAATGCTGCGATCGATTGCAATCTCTTGCAGGTGGGTGGTGTTTGACGAGTTGTAACCGCCGATCACCACCATCAGATCCAGCTTTTCATCTACCAGCTCAAACATGGCATCTTGGCGCTCTTGGGTCGCATCGCAGATGGTGTTGAAGCTGAGGAAGTGGTCGTTGAGGGCCTGGGGGCCAAATTTCTTCAATATAGTGTGCTCGAAGAGTTTGCCGATTTGCTCGGTTTCGCCTTTGAGCATGGTGGTTTGGTTAGCAACGCCGATGCGATCGAGGTCGGCATCGGGGTCAAACCCAGGGGAGCAGGCATTGCCAAACTTGGCCATAAACTCGGCTTTGTCGCCACCGTTGAGAATGTAGTCGGCCACGTAGTTGGCCTGATCTAGATTCAGCACCACCAGGTACTTGCCCGCAAAGGAGCTGGTAGCCACAGTTTCTTCGTGGTTGTACTTGCCGTGGATGATCGAGGTGTGGTCTCTTTTCTTATGCTTTTCGACCGTGTTCCACACCTTAGAGACCCAGGGGCAGGTGGTGTCAACGATGGTGCAGCCCTTGTCGTTGAGCAACTGCATTTCCTGCACGCTGGCCCCAAAGGCAGGGAGAATCACCACGTCGCCTTGGCCCACAATAGAGAAGTCTTTCTCGCCATCTACTACTTCAATGAACTCTACCGCCATGTCTTTGAGGCGCTGGTTGACGCTGGGGTTGTGGATGATTTCGTTGGTGATCCAGATGCGCTCGGTGGGGAAGTGCTGACGGGTTTCGTAGGCCATGGCCACTGCCCGCTCGACTCCCCAACAAAAGCCAAAGGACTGGGCCAGCTTGATGGTGACGTTGCCGCGAGTGAGGGTGTACTGGCGATCGCGAATTTCCTGAATTAGCCCGCTGTTGTACTCGGTCTGCATTTGCCCGGCGACTTCTTCCCCGTGGCCAAACCCCTGGCGAAAGTACTTATCGGAGTGGTTGAGAGAGCGCTTAAAGGCCTTGGTATCCATTGAGTCTTCACCGGGTGCAGCACATTCTCTAGGATAGCGGGTTGTGTGGAGATGCAAACTAGGGGTATTGCCGGATGCAAACCAAGTGCATCGCCGGATGCACACCAGGTGCATCGCCGCATAAACCCTTCAAGTTAGCAGCATTATTGTTTGGGATAGAGGGTCATGGGTGGAGGCTTGGGGTGCGATCGCCCCAGTGAATTTTAATCTTTACCCATAACGTTGGCCAGTTCGCTGCCGATATTGGGAGTAGTTCCCTTGGCAGGCTCACGTCAGGGGTGCTTACGGTCTGACTGTAATGCCCACCGGGCGGCCCTCGTTGTCTAGGTCAATAATTATGTTCTCGTTCAGCCTTTCTGATTCGGCAATGGGGCGATCGACCAGGTGAATATATAGAGTGTCGGCATCGGGGGAGTAGGTCAGGTGCAGTGAGTTTCTTCTCCCCTAAGTTGCCGACGGTAAACACGAGTATTGCGATCGTCTCAGCAATCTCTCCAACGTCTATAAGGCTATAGGGCGATCGCCTCTGTAGGAGGAGCGATCGCGGCAACTGTTACCTTTTGGCCGAAAAGGGAGCACTCTCGTTAGTGATAAATGACACCCTTTGGGAATGCTAAATTCACTTACTACTTAGTACAGCAGCCTTCCCAAAACCAGCACAGGTTGCCAGCCAAAGCACTAAATCACCCGCAGTGAGCCGAAACAATGAAAGCAATAGGATACCCTTTTCTTTTAACCGGAATTGGCATGTTGGCGGCCACATTCTTCACATACACAAATACCAACACCTTCCTCAAAGATGCCATCAAAACAGAAGGGACGGTGATAGAGCTGATACGGTCTCAATCAGACGATTCAGTAACTTACCAGCCGGTTGTGGTTTTTGTTAGCCAAGAAGGCGAAGAAATTGAATTCACCTCGCCGTCAGGCTCTAACCCGCCAAGTTACTCAAAGGGGCAAGCAGTAGAGATTTTTTATCTGCCAAATAATCCACAGAAAGCTGAAATTAATGAGTTCTTTTCATTGTGGGGTTTGCCAACTATTTTAGGTGCACTAGGCAGCATATTTTCTACAGTTGGCACTGGCCTCCTCGTTGTGCCCATGATAAAAGAACGTGAAGAAAAATATTTGAGGCAGCAGGGAACTCCCATTGAGGCCAAATTTAAGAGCATAGACGTTGATACTACGGTATCGGTCAATGGAAATCACCCTTTCCGGATCATGACGCAATGGCAGAATCCGTCTACTACAGAGATACACGTATTCAAGAGCAGCTGCTTATGGTATGACCCATCCGAATTTATGACAGGTGACTCAATCACCGTGTTTATCGAAAGAGAAAATCCTAAAAAATACTTCGTTGATCTTTCATTTCTTCCCAAGTTAGCTGAGTAGTAAGCCATGCACGGCTTCGAGAAGATTTTACCAAACTGAGTCAGAACCAGCAGATTCTTACTCAATCAATTCTCCAATATTAAAATCAATGCGAATCCAACTCCTCAGTTGTCTCAAGCTATCGAGCAGTAAAAGGGGAATTTGCCAATGATGCACCATTAGGAACGGCAGGGGATCATTCACCATGAAAATGGCTTCCTTACCCTGCCAGATGTTGGTGAGCCAGCGTTGAAGTTGTTGAAGCGATCGCACCTCATTTAACCGCCAGAGTTCGTGGTAAAGCCAGTACGTAGGTTTGCTGTTCGTGAGCGGTTCTAGGGGTTCTGGGGGAGCTTCGGAATTTAAGTAGGCATTGGCGACACCAGGATGGTTGTAGAACATGGTGAGTGCCGAGTGGGTGCGGGGGTTACACTCGATTGCATAAACCGTTCCGTCTTGAGCTTGAATTAAGTCAAAAGAAGCTTGCCCATAACCCGGAACAGCCGACAAAAATCTTTCGATCCAGGCGGCGATTTCGGGTTTATCAACCTGCTGATAATTCACCTGGAAGGCGGAGGATTTGCAACAGCAGTAGAGCGTTGATCGACCGTCGCGAACGGTGCTGTGGGTGCAATATTCCTGCCCTGGAATGAACTCTTGCAGAATCCAGGGCTTGGCTTCGCTGATGGGTAAACCATTCACGAATGTAGCCGTAGCTTCTGAGGTTTCACAAGGCAGTTTGGTCAGATCGAGCCGATGTTTAGAATCGTAGGGAATACTTTTGAGAATATACTTTCGCTTCTCTTTAGAAAAGTCGAAGTTTAAGACCTGTTCTGGGGATGTAATTCGATAGGACTTTGGCACGGTCAAAGAGAGCGATCGCGCCTGTTCTGCAAAGGCAAATTTATCATCCAGCATCCGAATCGTTTCGGCGTCAAAATGGCAGACCTCACAATAGTCTGCTAATGGATGCTCTGTCATCCCGTCGTAGTAAAGCACAGAGAAGATTGCAACAGGAATGAACAAGTCAATCTTCTCTCTACGGGCGATCGCCTGCAGGGCATTGATATAACCCTGCAAATCTTTCGCCGGATCGGGCACGGTATAAAACGCCGCAACCGCGTTGGAATATTGATTGCCGCTATGCCAAAACTTTTCTGTATCAATCAAAATTGCCCGATGCCCAGCCGCATGAAATGAACGGGCCAGCTGAAGTGCCTTGGTCATTCTACCGCCTGCAATCAAGATGCTTTTTGGCTGCTCGGCTGCAATAATCGAAGGTGAGGAACGACGCAACCGGCTCCAGAGAAGCGACCCCAGCACGATCGCCAAATTGAAGGGCAGGGCGATTGTCAATAAAGCCAATACGCCAAAATTTTGTAGAATTGCCCAAATGACGGTCTGAAGATTGCGGACTGCTGTGACGGTTTTGGTCGGAGATGTTGGGTCTGCCTGCTTGAGCAGTAGCGTTTCAGTTGACATGGATCGGGATGTTTCAGTCATTATCTTTAGCCCATCCCTCAAACTCGACGAATGAGCGTGAGCCCGTCCCGCACCGGGAGGAGTACCTGTTCGGTCCGGGGATCATCAGCCACAATCTGGTTAAAGTGGGCGATCGCCTGAGCAGTATCCGATCGCTCTGATTCTGCTAGGTAAACTTCTCCCAAAAACAGGGTGTTGTCCGCACAGATATAGCCATTGGGGGCCAGTAAATTGGTGCCAATCAGCTTTTCGTAGTAATTCACGTAGCCCGCCTTGTTCGCATCAATAAAGGCAAAATCAAAGCTTGCCTGGTCGGCAATCAGCTGGTCCAGGGTATCGGAGGCAGGCCCTAATTTGACATCGATCTTGTGTCCGTGGGGCGATTGCTCAAACAAATTTTGGGCAAATCGGGCGGCGTAGGGGTCAATTTCGCAGGCAATCATACGACCATCATCGGGTAAGCCCTCTGCCATTGCTAGGGCCGAGTATCCGGTAAACATTCCAATATCCAGAATTCGCTTTGCCCCGGTCATGCGCACAAACATCTTCAAGGCTTGCCCTTCTAGATGCCCAGTTAGCATTTCCTGCTCTAGCTGTTGTTCCGTTTCCCCGCCCTCAAATTTTGCTTGCCAGGGTTCGTGCTGCGTTTTTTGAGCAATCTGCGTCAAAGCAGGCGATTCGGGTGTGGTCGATCGCTCCAGATAGCCATCCAACCCGGCAATTAGCAGCAGTGCTTTTTGAAGATGGGTGCTTAAATCGCCAGGATTATCTGTCACCTGGGGCAACAGGGCGATCGCCTTCTCCAAATGGTGAGCTGCAATGGTTACGGGAGTAATGGGGCGGGGTGGAGGTGTGGAACTGGTGCCGCTGAAGCTCATACTTTACCTCCCACCAGGGAAGGAACGGGTTTAGCGAAGCTCTCTTCTGGCTTCACGTAGGCATCAATGCCATCTCCTGCTCGGGGATAATCGACACAGAGAGTCTTGTGTTCTTCCAGGGTTGCTTCCAGTTCCTCACGGGTTAAATCATTGACGAAGTGGCATTTCCCAATGGGATGGGGAACCGCGGCCCGCAATAAACCATCACGGGTGAGGGTAATGGATTGATTAGCTTTCCAAAGCAGTTCAATATCTAAACTAGGATGATCCAGAGCTAATCCCAAACGACTCATTAATCCTAAAATGCGATCGCGCTCTGCCGACGTAATATAACCCCGACGGGCGGCAAGGGTGGCGGAAAATGCCATGTCAATGTTGACGGCATGACCGTGGAGTAGCGGTGGCTCTGGCGTGAGTTCTAAGGTTGGGCTCCAGGTATGACCATAGGCAATCACGCGATCGAGCATCAACTCATGCAGATTAGGAGTTTCTAGCTCCAGCATGGTTTTGATCGATTCGTAGTTCACCTGATGCCCAATCTTTTGCAGGGAACTATTCTCATTGCGGTAGCCAAAGTGGGTGTATAACAGCTCTTCACCGTAGCGATCGAGCAGGTCAAATACTTGCCGATTGGAGACGACAGCAACCTTAACCAGTTCTGCCATGCCATTGCGAATTTGATCGACGGGCAACGTCCGCAGAAATGAAAAATTGAGGAAGGTTGCTTTCGGGGCATGGTAAGCCCCCAAACGGTTTTTCAACTTACCGTGATTGACCGCCACTTTGATGGCAATTCCGGCATCAATCAAACCAATCAACGTAGTCGGAATCCGAATATAGTTTGTGCTCCGGCGATAGGCAGCACAGGCAAACCCTGCTACATCTGTCACCAAACCACCACCAATTACCAAAACAGGTTCTTTACGTAAAAGATTAAAGCGGCAAAAGGCATCAATGATAGTTTGCCAAGTTGCGATAGTCTTATCAGGCTCTTTAATAGAGACCGGAAAGACCGTTAATTCAACTCCATAGTACTGAAAGTATTGCTGCAGTTGGGAACCGTATAACTGGTTAACGGTATCGTCTACAATTGCAAGACACCGCTTGAGTGACGTGTAATAACTTGCTAATTCAGGTTGATGAATATCGAATAACCGTTCAACAAACTGAAAATTGAGTTCGATCTTCTCGTAAGCTTCGACTTGAAAACCGGCTGAATTGGCAGAAAACTGCGCCTGAATATTGCTCATGACTCTAATGATAATTTCGTTGAGTTAAGGGAACTAGTGAACGCAGATATGTCGGTGGAGATGCTAAAAGTAGCCATTTCCACGAAACCGTTCCACCACGAATGATTTGCCCTAGACCAAAAACGGCCTAGAACGAGGGGCTTTGACACCCCGACAAATTGTGCTCAATTTTTACCTCAGCAAACTGCCTGAAAATTCTTCAGTAGTTGGCAGATGTTGAGGGGCCATTGAGGTAAAAGCTTCAACAAAGCTATAGCTGGGAGAGCCAATCCGATGCCACAAAATAAGAGTAAATAAAAACTCGAATTCTGATAGACTTGGCAAACTCCCAAAAAGTCACGATTCCAAAAACACCCTTATTTTGAATCATCCTGGAGTAATGCCAAAACTGTGGGTAGCTTAATTTACTCCCGCAAACGATGAACTCTATCAATAGGTAGAGAACAGTTGCAGCAGCAAAACTCAGCCAAGGAGTTGCTTGAGCAGTTTGGTGCCTGTCTGCAAGGGGCGAGCGATCGCGCTGAAGTATGGACCAATCGTAGATACAGCGCTGATTCCGCTGCCTAAGCGGAGCAATACCCAGCGCGAAAACAAAACCATCAAGCAGGGTGAGGTGCCGTCTGAGTGACGAGATCAACCGCATAGGCTGGGGCAAGTTGAGGCCAGGTGAGCGAAGAAAGGCAAGTAGGAATTCCTATGTGGCACCACGCGGTTCAACTTATGCTCTTACTCATAAGAGCCTGGAGTGAATCTAGGCGAGCGCTTCCCACACAACACTTTGCTAACCGGTTCAGTAAAACAATGACAGGTTAGCTCGACGTTGATAGACGCTCAATTTATATCCACTAGGTATTTCTTCTAAGCTCTGACAAACTCTCTTCGAGTATAGTGATCGCGAATCTCCTGAATCAGCCCGCTGTTGTACTCGGTCTGCATTTGCCCAGCGACCTCTTCCCCATGGCTAAACCCCTGTCCGAAGTACTTGTCGGAGTGGTTGAGAGAGCGAAGGCCTTAGTATCCATCGAATCCTCACCGGGTGCAGCACGTTATTTAGGATAGCGGGTTGTGAGTGGGGGGTTGGGGTGCGATCGCCCAGCAAATTTCAATCGATGCCCCTCAAAAAGCACAGGCTATAGTGGTGGGCAACCGCAACCCCCGCCCTCACCATGACCGGATTTGAACCTCTGATTGGAGCCGCCGCCGCTGGCCTGGGTAGCTTGATTACCAATTTAGTCAAAGACAAAGGTACTGAAACCCTCAAAAAGCTCGATTGGGATATTGGCAAGAACCTGGCCATGAAGAAAGCCATGGTTGGCTATGTGCGCCGCTATATCGATCGCCACGGCACCCTCAAAGTCGCCTGCGTGCGGATGGATTACCCCGTACGGCTCGACGAAATCTACACCGCCGTGCAACTGCTAGATCGCTCCGCCCTGCGCTACTTTGAGTCTGAAGATGCCCTGCAAGAGCAATACCGGCAAAGCGGCAAGCGAGGCTTTAACATTACTAATGCTCAAAAGAAAGCAGGTCTGCAAGTTGCAAACGAACAGCAATACCTGATGGTGCTGGGTGGACCAGGAGTAGGCAAATCCACATTTTTAAGAAAAGTCGGCCTAGAAACCCTCCGAACTCTGAGCCAACGAGACTTTGCAGGCAAATATTCTGGTAGTCCGTCAATCTCACAGAAGATAGTTTATGAATATCCTCGCATTCCAGTAATGCTGGAGCTGCGTCAGTTTGACAAGCCCGACTTAGGCATCAAAGCACTTATTTCAGAAGAACTTAGAACTTGCGGTTTTCCTGAACCAGAAGAGTTGACGGAACTATTCCTTAAGAATGGAAAGCTTTTAGTCTTGTTGGATGGATTAGACGAGGTGCCAACAATCAACCTCAACAAAATCATCTACGAAATTGAGAATCTGATAGATCAGTACAAAATCACTCCAGAGAATAATGAGTCTAAAATCGAGAAAGTAAAAGAGGCGATTGACACTTACAAAAGCAGTCTTAAAACATGCACTTTTCAAGAAAAATATGAAATACAACAAAAGCTTAGAAAAGAAGAAAAAAAGCTTAGAGAAGAAGAAGAAAAGCTTAAAGAAGAAGAAGAAAAGATTAGAAAAGAGCAAGGAAAACGCGAAAATCGTTTTATTGCCTCTTGCCGAGTGGCAGCTTACAACTTTGGAGGATTCAAGCAGTTTAAAGATGTAGCAATAGCTTCTTTTGAGGACGAACAGATCCAGCAGTTCATCAGCAACTGGTTTCGAAAAGACTTAGATATTGGAACTGAAACTGCGGAGCGTTGCTGGAATCTCTTAAAGAGTAAAGATTACCATGCTGCAAAGGAATTAGCCCAAAATCCACTTTTGCTAACTTTGCTCTGTGTGGTATACGACGAATTTCAAGATTTTCCTAAAAAACGCCATGCTCTTTATGGTGAAGCTCTAGATGTATTACTGAGAAAATGGGCTTCAGAAAAACGCATTCAGCGCAACCCTATTTATCAGGAACTCAGTGCTGAGCTAGAATTAAACATGCTGGCAGAAATTGCTTACATTAGCTTTGCTGACAACCAGCTCTTCTTCTCAAAGACGAGGCTGGTGGAGCAAATTCGAGAATTCTTAATGGAAAATCTTAATGCTCCGCGTCATTTAGATGCTGAAACTGTACTACGGGAAATTGAAATTCAGCAGGGCATTCTAGTTGAAAGAGCGCGAGATGTTTACTCCTTTTCACACCTGACTTTTCAGGAATACTTGACGGCTAAATGCCTTGCTGATAATCAGAAAGTTGACCAACTGATACGAGACCATATAGCTGAACAACACTGGCAAGAAGTCTTTCTATTGGTAGCAGGGTTGGTGTTAGGCAAGCGGGGAGCAGACGACTTGCTCTTGGGAATGGAAAAGCAAGCCCAGATATACATAGTAGAGAACAGACTTCACAAAGTGTTCGCCTGGGCCAGCTCCGTCACGGAAGATGACTTAGGAGACAGCAAAGCTTCCACTAAACGAGTCGTAGCTATATTACTTACTCGTACTTTCGCTCCCAATTTTGATTTCAATCAAGCTCTTGACCAAGCCCTTGACAAATGCATTAACCGTGTTCATGGCCATACTCTCGAATTTAGCCTTACTTTGGATGGTGCAATTGACAATACATTCGGCCCAAATCTTGCATGCGTTCGTACTTTCGCTCGTGTCCTCGACCGAAAACTTGATCGCGCCTTCACTCTCGCTCTCGCTCTCACTCTCGCTCTCACCCATCCTGACGTCTTTTCCCGCAGCCTTATTCATGCCCGTGCTTGCTACTTTACAGAGGAGTGTCAAAAGCTGAGAATCTTTAAACCGAGTTTAATTAATGCATTATTTTTAGATCTAGTAAGTTTAAGAAAAAGTGAAGACTTTCTTAGTGGAAGCCAGAGAGATTTTACGAAAAAGATTTTTTTATGTTTTTCAAAAAATCTAGGGATTGAATTGCAATCCTTAAGATTTTCTGAGCATGAATCTAGGCAGCTTAACAACTATTTCTATATCTTAGAACTCATGGTTCGCTGCAAAGAGGCAGCGGTGCGGGTGTCGCCGCAGGTGTGGGCGAACATTGAGTCGCGCATGTTCACGGTGCCTGTTGAGTGAGCCAATTTTGAGCCTTAGATTACAAGAAGAAACCAGGTTTTTGGGCTAGCGAGCATGTCCCGGCGACAATAAATTTTCTGTCTAAGAAGTATTTCCACCAAGCTTTGTCAAACTCTGATCAGGTATGATGGCAACCAGTTTTAGACAGCCATGTTGACTCGCCATCTCTCAAGCTGCAATGCGCGAAGCCATCTATGAGCTTCTGGAAGACGGTACTTTCTAAGCGAGATACCCGCCGGCAAAGGAGTTTGGAGCAATGCCACGGCCTTGAGCTTGCCGCGAAGAACTGCAAGATTCTCTAGAAAAGTGGATTACCCCAAGGTTGCGGTTGTGACATACCTTCCCTAACTCTCTAGCTCGCTATAGCTAGCAATTCCTACGAGATGTGTAGACAGGGCTCCAGCGTACCCCGGTAGCGATTACAACAAAAGATCCGTTTCCTGTGAGGATCGTTGCTGTGAAGAAGCGTTTGCCGTCTGGTTTTTTGATTGAGGGATGTTTGATGGGCTTGGCGGCCTGGCTGTGGAGCGTGCCCACTGCTGTAGCCGACCCCTGCACCGTCAACTGTCGCTCGGGGCAGATACAGTTTACGCCGGGCGATCGCGTCACTGTGCAGGTTGTCAACGTGGGCAGTCGCCCCCTCAGCCTAGAGCAGCCGCCCCTGCTCGGTCCCCGTCTGCTTTACACGGGCAACAGCTTCGAAACCCGTCTCAACTGGGCTGGACAGCCCAAACCCTCGTTCTTCTTCTGGTCGCAAGAGCGGCTGCCCGTGCGGGTTCGTCTCAATCGTCCCAGCCCCGATATCCTGCGGGTAGAACTGTACGACGCGCCCAGTGAGCCGAGCGATCGCAGCATCACCATCGAACCCGATGGCCGGGTCTCAGTGAAATAATGGTACGGGTGTCAAGTTGCTTGAATCTTGAAAGCTCCTTGACACCCCACCGATGCGCTCACTGCAAGATCGCGCTCAGGCTGGCGCAAAGGCCAGGGCCAGCATAGCCAGAGTGAAGACCGCCGAACCGGTGATGCCGAAGGTTCGCGGCCAGTTGTAGACGATCAACTCCCGAATCACCTCAGGCTGCTTACCGCCTCGCTCCAGCCGAAAATGACGTGGAATCTCCAGCGCTACCGTAACCCAAAGCCCCAACAGACCGCAGGCCGCGTTGGCTAGGGCCAACCACAGAGGCACCGACTCGGGGCGCAGAAAGATGATCGCTAGGGGCACAAGAAAGCAGGAAAACCCCGGAATAATAACCGGCAGCGGTATGTGACTGGAATAGAACTTGTGGTAATCGACATACTCGGCTGGGCCAACTTTAGCAAAAAGAGGATAAACCACAAGCTGCGCAAACCAGATTGTGCCGAGGTTGTAACAGATCAGCACCGTGTAGAACAGTAAGAAACCGTGAGAAAAATCCATCGTATTTAGCCTTCGTAGTAAGATTGTTATTGCAAGTCAAACTGTAAAACAAACTATTCAGTGCCCCTTCAAGAGCGAACTCCTTCAAGCATCAGCAACTATATTTCTAACTGTGTGACAAGCTAGTTTTACTATTTAGTTAAACTGGCGAGAACGCCGTCATCACCATGGCTAAAGTGAAACCAGCAGAACCAGAAATACTAAGTGTCCGTGGCCAGTTATAGCGAACTAACTCTTGAATGACCTCAGGCTGCTTACCGTCCTGCTCAAGCTGAGCATGGCGCGGGATTTCTAGCGCTACCGTTACCCATAGCGCTAATAGGCTACAGGCCGCATTAGCCAAAGCAAGCATTAACGGCACGGATGCGGGGCGAAGAAAAATGAGAGCGATCGGCAAGAGCAAACAAGCAAAACCTGGAAGAATGACCGGCAGCGGTATCCGACTAGAATAAAATTTGTGGTATGCGACGTAGTCTGCAGAGCCAACCTTCGCAAACAGAGGATAAATTACAAGCTGCCCAAACCAGATGATGCCAAGGTTATAACAGACGAGCACAGTGTAAAACAGTAGAAAACTGTGGGGAAAATCCATCTCATTAGCATCCGTAATAACAAGCTTGATTGGTGCAAGTAAGGTTACTCTCCCCTGTTATGCATCGTTAAGCAGTGCAGATAGGTGAGGCGGCATTGAACGGGTGTGGACCAACTGGCCTGTAGCTAGGTAATCGAGTTCTTCAGGAGTTGAGACGCGTCCTAGCAGAGCATTGCGGTGGGGCTGTCGCCCAAACCGGGCAATCACCTCTCGATGGGCACGCGCTTGGGAGGCAGAAAATGCCAGCAATTCGCGATGCTCAGGTAGGGCCTCTTGCACCAGTTCGTTGACCAATTGAACGGCCAAATCCAATTTTTTCAACGATTCAGAATGACCTAGCGGCAGCAAGAAAAACGTCTTTTCCCAAGGTGTTATTAGGGCGGAGTAATGGCCGACGTTAATGCCTTCTAACGCGAGCAGACAGGCCTTCGCATCCTGGGCAAAGGCTTTAGCGGTGCCTTGATAGATCGCTCGAGAAAACTGGTCGAGAAGAATGATGAGCGCTAGGCGCGATCGCGGTTCCTCAGCCCAATGGTCAAGGTCACCTCGGATAGCCTGCTCGAGCAACGGCAAAAAACGCTCGTTCTCACTGGCGCTCATACCACCTCGAAACCACCACTGCCACTGGCGAACGATGGCCGCCTGACCCTGGTTAAGTTGGTCAGGAAACCAGAACTGAAGCACCGTTTCAAAAGGTTGAATAGTCACGGTTTATATTCCTTCCTGCTAATCTGCCAACGGTATATTTTGCCTAGTTCGGAGTTATCTACCTCAGCGACATACCTCATCCCTACTTTTTGCAGCACACGATTTGAGGCGTTTTCTTCGGCTAGGGTATGGGCTATAACCGTTTGCACTTCCCTTTGCGCAAAAGCATAATCAATCATTCCCTGGGCAGCCTCGGTCGCAAATCCACGATTCCAATAGTCGGCGGCGATTTCGTATCCGATTTCCACCGTCCCTGAGCGGTCGGGGGGGCCTTTAAATCCGCCATTGCCGACCAGCACGCCGCCGGCTGGCCAGATAAAGAAATATCCGCACCAGTGAGTTAGCCCTGAGTTAGCATCGGCAGTCTCATTTGCATTAGGAGAAAAGGCTTCTGAGAAATGAGGCCAATTCTTAGGTAGGGTGGTCTGTAAGAGAATTGCTAGCTCGTCTCTATTGCGCCAAAAAAGTTCTACGTGAATTGGTTTCACGGCGCGTAGCTGAAGGTTTTTAGTTTTAATCATTGATTTATTTGCTCAGAACCTTAGAATGCTGTGCCAGTCTAGACAAATGTGAATCGCGCTGATCTAACATAAGCAGCAGTTTTTGAGCATAGTCTTTGTCGAAAGCACGCTGAACAGAGGGGCGCGACTTTACGGCTTGCCTCCAGCTATCCACTTTGGGGGTCTTTGTCAATCCAAAATCAGCAATTTTGTCAAGGGCATCGAAGTAGTAAAATATGGGCGCATAAGCTGCATCTACCAATGAGAAACTCTTGCCACCGAAGTAAGGTGTGCCCAGATTTCTCTCAACCCAAGCCAGTTTACCCATCAGCTCTTGGTGCTTTTGATCAAAGGTTTCTTGTGTCGGTGCATTCAAGAAGTCATACATAACCACGAGCGTATCGGAGGCAAACTCAATCCAGGCGCGGTGCTTTGCCTTTTCAAGGGGATCCTGTGGATGCAGCGAGCCTGGCGTAGTTTCGTCCAGATATTCGCAAATAACAGACGATTCAAATAGCATTTCCGAGCCCACTTTTAGCAGAGGAACTTTCCCCAAAGGAGAAATCTCAAGAAACCAATCCGGCTTGTTCATCAAGTCGATGTGGGTTAACTGGTGGGAAATCTCTTTTTCGAGCAGTAGAATGACTGCACGCTGTACAAAAGGACAAAAGTAGTGACTAACTAGTTCTAGCGATAAGTTTTGCATGGTAGTTACGGGGCGAATTCCGCCACGATAAACGACTGGATAAAAGTTGTAACGGTTAGAACTTCTCAATCCTAAAAATCCTCACTGACTAGAAAGGACTAAATTAGTCGGTTTTCACTGCCGCATGTTGAGCCAGATTGATCATGAATTTAATGGCTGCCCCATCATTTTTTGAATTGACTCAGGCTGCATAGCTTCTTCGTACTGGAGCACAAACTCTGGCGGCATAAATTCAAACAGGGTGCGATTTTCGACCCAAAACTCAACTACGCTGAAAGGCACAACATCACCCCGAATGCGAGCCATCACCCGCCATCCCTCGCGCTGCCCAATTTGCTCAATGTGATCGGGGCTAGTGGGCACCGAAATGGCGGCATGGGAAGGCATAAACTGAGCGGGTGCAGTTTGACGAACTTTAGCTGACTCAGTATCAGCTCCTGGCATCCAAGCATCGCCTTGCTTAAACACCACAATATGGGTGCCGTAGTCGTCAAAAGGCATGACCAAAAAGCTACTGGGAACTAGAAATTTGTAGACCTTTCCCTGCCAGATCTCAGCTAAGACGCTGGCAACGCGTAGGGGCTCTTGAGCATCGATAGAAATATGGTGAATCATGGTGATTTGCTCTCCTAGTTGGGGGGGTTTAGGGGTTAGGTAATGGCTTAAAACTGTCTTTAGGGCAGGGGTGGCACATCAGTCTCTACCCCGCGATCGCCGACAAAGACTTTGAGCACGGCAAACGCTTCCGGGTTGCCGTTAAACAGCGCGTGGTTGGTCACCAGCACCGAGCCCCGATCGTCAAAGGCAAAATCTGCCGGCGCATCGTAGGCAATGGGGCTGTTGGTCGGACCTTTGAGCCGCGCTTCCTCCCGACCATCGGGGGCAAGAATCGAGATTTCGCTGGGCGACTGGAGCGCGACATAGAGCTTGCCAGACTGACCAAAGGCAATGCCGTCGGGCATTTCGCCCTGCAAATATTGGTGAAAGAGCTGGAGGTCATTCTCCGCAGGGGCATTGACGAAGGGCAGCCGGTAGATAGCACCACCTGGTGCCGAGGCGGAGGTAGTGACCGCAACATATAGCTCGGTGCCATCGGGGGTTACTTTGATGCCGTTGGGGCCAACTGGAAACGGGGCCGCCGAGCCTGCTAGGCGATCGCTCTGAAACCACGGCTCGGCCAGCCCACCACCGGGCGGAACGCGGAAAATAGTGTTCTGAAACGAGTCACTCCAGTAGAGGTAGCCGTCGGGGCCAAAGGTGATCTCGTTGGGCAGCGAACAGGGCAGGGTGGGCGGCAGTGACGGATTGCAGGCTATTTCAGGAAGAACGGGGGAGTAGATCTCCTGGCGATAGCCTTGATCCTGAGGACTCAGACGCACAATACCAAGCTGGCTGCTGACCACATAGACGCGGTGTTGACCATCAACGGCTACCCCAGCCACCCCGTGAATCTCTGACAGCCGCTCTCCCTCTAGAAAAATGGTCGTGAGGAGTTCGCTCGTGAGCCGGTGGAAGACCCGCACCTCTGAAGGGCGGCCACCGTTGTCGCCCAAGGCGGCGGGTCCGGCTACATAGATGCGGTTGCGATCGGCGACAATTCCCTCGGGGAAGGGGGGCGAGAGATCTGGCCCGGCGAATACTCTGCCGTCGCCAATATTTACCTTTTGCCGTTCATCAGTTTCGGTGTCAGTTTCAAACGGGAGGCGATCGAGCTGCCCAGATTGAGAAGCAATGCCCCCAGCCTGCTCAGGGTTGATAGACCGTTGAAAATTTTCGGAACGAAGGTTTGACATAGTAATTTCCTGCTTTTTTAGAGGTGTTAGCGGTTTTGAAGTCTGTTGTGAAAATCTCAATTCTTGACGTTGCTCAAAGCTCTACTGATCTCAACTTGTAGGGGCTTTGATCACATCAGTTGGAAAGTTTGGGCTTGAGCGTGGCCTAGACCACGACAATGTCAGCGTTATTTAGAGTGGGCGCACCGCTAAGCTTGGCCAACAGCACTTGGGCTTGACAGCCACTGCCGTCGGGGTCAAAGAATAATTCCCCCGACAGATTGTTGTAGATCAAGCGATCTTTGCCGTCGACAGCGGCAGTGCCTAAACGAAATTGCTCTGGGGAAACGGGAACGCCCGCTACCAATTGGCCGCCAAAGCCCGCCGCTCGAATTAGGATGTGATCGCCTTCGGCAGCAAAATCAGTGATCCTGTCACCTGCTTGATGTAAGCTGTCAAAGCGGAATGCATCACAACCCTCGCCACCGGTTAAAGTGTCGATTCCTTTGCCGCCAAGGAGGGTGTCGTTGCCATCTTCACCGAGCAAAATGTCATCGCCAGAATTGCCGCTGAGCCGATCGTTGCCTGCCCCGCCGCGCAGCAGGTCGTCTCCGCTTAGGCCTCGGATGCGATCGCTGCCGCCCTGGCCATCAATGATGTCGTCGGAGTCTTTGAAACCCTCAAATCTATCGTTCAAATCGCCTAGGAAGATCGTGTCAGTGTCAAAGGCGACCTGAATGTCTTCGTCAACAACCTGTAAAACCGATTCTTGGTCAAATTCTTGCTTGTAGGCCTGGATAATCTGGTCGATCGCCGCTTCGTTTTCTACGGTGTCTTCAAAGATGAGCGAAACGATTTTACTAGGCTCTTTAACCAGGGCATTTGTGCTGCTGAGGAACTGTCCATCAGCATCGTAAACCGTGAGCCCATCGGGAAATCGTGGGGTAATCTCCTGATCTAAAAACTGCTGAAACTCTGCCTCTGAGACTTCACCACCCTCGGCAATGTTGCGGCCAAAGTATAGATCAGTTTGGATTAATTCTGGAATCGGGTCATTGTCGATTAGATCTTCCGATTGTCCGAAGCCTACTTTGACAGCTTCGTTGACGACTTCTAAAACCGATTCTTGCTGGAACTGTTGCTTGTAGGCAGCAATAATTTGATCGATACTTTGCTCATTTGCCGCCGTGTCTTCAAAAATGAGCGAGACCACCTGACTGGGTTCTTGAACCAAGTTTCCAGCGTTGTCTAAGAACTGCCCATCGGCATCGTAGACCGTTAGCCCATTGGGAAATCGCGGTGTAATTTCGGTGTCGATGAAGGCTTGAAACTCGGCCTCTGAGACTTGGCCGCCCCCAGCAATGTTGCGGCCAAAGTACAGATCCTCTTGAATCAGCTCTGGAATCGGGTCATTCTCAATCAGGTCGTCGGCTTCGTCAAAGCCAACCTTGAAGCGATCGGCGTTGACAATTTCCAAGACTGATTCTTGCTGAAAATGCTGCTTATAGGCTTCGATGATCTGGTCAACTTCTGCCTGGTTTTCCAGAGTGTTCTCAAAGATGAGGGTAACCACCTGGCTGGGTTCTTGAATTAGGCTACCGGTGTTATCAAGGAACTGCCCATCGGCGTCGTAGACCGTCAACCCACTGGGAAATCGCGGTGTAATTTCAGCATCGACAAACGCCTGAAAATCGGCCTCTGAAACTTCACCACCACCGGCAATATTGCGTCCGAAAAACAAATCCTGCTGAACAAGCCCAGGGCTAATGTTATTGGCTTCCATGCCCAACAAGACTTGTTGGGTGTGGGTTTCTGCGTAAACTGTGGGGGCCATAGGAATCTTCTTTTGCCTGCGTCTAGTATTAAGTCCATCTCAATCACAGCGATGTCAGCGGGGCTCCGAGGCAGGAGCCCCGCCCTGTTAGTAGGCGATCGCCGGAACCTGATACAGATAGTCATCGCTAGTTGCCTGTTGCAGCATGAAATCTGCGACATCTGCCCGTGCGATACGCATACCCTTCGCGGGAAGCCCATCAACAACTGTGCGGTAGCGCCCTCCCCACGCACCATTGGTCAGTGCCATGGGGCGTACGACAATCCATTCTGGGGCATGCTCTCGAATCTTCTCCAGCGCCCGACGATGATCGGCCAGGGTATGGGGAATAAAGCGTTTGATTAAAAACAGGAGTACGGCTCCTGGCAAATCCTGCGCCTTTTCGCTGAGTACACCGAAATTTGAGAGAAAAATGAGTCGGCGTACCTGATGCGCTTGCATTGCTTGCACAATGTTTTGGGCACCTGCTGAATACAAGGTCGTGGGTGCTTCGGCATCAGTCCCCAATGTGCAAAACACTACATCCTGCCCTGCAATTGCCTGACTGACCGCAGCTGCGTTGAACACATCGCAAGACACAACGCGCAGTTGTTCGTGAACGATATTGACTGCTGCAGGATTCCGCACTGCCGCTGTAACGTGATGATTCTGCGCTAGGGCTTGCTCAATGAGGCAACGGCCCACGCCTCCACTCGCTCCGAAAATGACAATGTTCATCTCTCAATCTCCGCTTAAACTACGACAATGTCGGCGTTGCTAATCGTCGGCGCACCGCCCAGCGTGGCCAGCAGCACCTGGGCATGGCTACCGTTGCCATCGCGGTCAAAGAACAGCTCGCCGGAGGTGTTGTTGTAGATGAATCGATCGCTGCCATCAGCGGCAGCAGCACCCAGCACAAACTGACTGGCTGAGATCGCGGCACCGGCATTTAACCCGCCGCCAAAGCCCGCCGCCCGAATCAGGATTTGGTCGTCAGCGGCGACAAAGTCAGTAATCGTGTCACCCGCCTGATCTAGGTGGTCAAAGCGGAAGGAGTCGCTACCCTCGTTCCCCGTTAGGATGTCTGCACCCTTGCCGCCGAGCAGGTTATCGTTCCCCAACCCGCCGAGCAGGGTGTCGCTGTTGACGCTGCCGACGATGTTGTCGTGGCCTGCGCCCCCCTCGATGGTGAGCTGAATGCGGTTAAGGTCCAGGTGGTCGGCTTTGATTTGGTCGTTGCCGTCGCCGCCGGACACCAGCAGGCGATCGCTGGCATCGGCCCGGAAGATTGAAACGTCGGCGGTTAGCCCAGAGACCACTACATTGTGACCTGAGGTAGCGATGCGAATGGCATCGTGACGGGCTGAACCGGCGATGTTGATGGTGTCGATTTCGCCATCGCCTCCAGTGGTACCCGAAATGCCTAAATTCAAGTTAATTTGCTCAATATCGGTGCCGGTCAGGTCATTGATATTGATGGTGTCGGCGCCCCCCAAAGCTCGGAAGTCTACCTGCTCCAGGTTGTTGGTATCCATCACCACGGCACCAACATTGCGCAGAAAGGTAAACCGCTCGCCATTAGCTAGCATGTCAATGATTTCATTGGCATTGGCGCCGTTAAAGAGCATCGTGTCATAGCCGGCACTGCCGTCGATGGTGTCATTTCCCTCGCCAGGGTTCCAGAGAAAAGCATCGTTGCCCGACCCTAAGAACGCCCTATCGTTGCCGCGCTTGCCATCGACAAAGTCGTTGCCGTCGCCGCCCAGCAGCGTGTCGTCTGCAGCACCGCCCAGCAGCAGGTCATTGCCTTTGCCGCCATCCAGCAAAAGCTGCATGGCCCCCGCTGGAGAACTGGTGGGGTCAGCCAGGAGATTGGTGGCGTCGATCGTGTCGTTGCCGTCTAGGCCATTTACTACCAGCAAGTCTTGCCCTAGGTCGGCCCCCAAAACCTTGACCTCGGCCCCCAGCCCCGACACCGTAGCGCTGTTGCCAATGCCGCTGATGTTGAGCACATCGTTGCGGTGAGAGGCATTGAGGGTAGTGAGATCGGGTGCGCCATCGCCGGTGGTTGAGCCCGAGGCCGCTAGATTGACTTCGACGGCCTGCAAACCGGCCCCGGTCAGGTCGTCAATGGTGACTTGATCGAACCCCGACAACGGGTTGATGACGAGGCGATCGCGATCGCCATCGCCGCCCACAATGTCAACCTGAGCGGCGAGGCCTTTGACAGTGGTTTTGCCCGCACCCCCGCTGACTTTGATCGCATCGCCATTGCCCGAGCCATTGAGAATGATGGTGTCGATCGCTCCATCGCCAGCCGTTGAGCCAGCGGCGGCCAAGTTGAGATTGATCTGCTTGACGTCGGTGCCGGTTAGGTCGTTGATGGTGATATTGTCGACTCCACCCAGGGCGTTAAAGTCGACCTGCTCCAGGTCGTTCGTATCCATCACTACGTTGGCTATGTCGCGAAAAAAGCGCAACCGCTCGCCCACCGCAGACATGTCAACCTGTTCAGCGACATTGGCACCGTTAAAGAGCATGGTGTCGTAGCCGTTGCCGCCTTCGATGGTGTCGTTGTCTTCGCCGGGGTTCCAGCCAAAGAGGTCGTTGCCATCACCAAGAAAGGCCAGGTCGTCACCGTCGTCACCGAAGACTGAGTCATTGCCTGCACCAGCCAGCAGCGTGTCGTTGCCGCCCAAGCTAGCGATCAGGTCGTCCCCGTCTAAGCCAAAAATTGTGTCGATATCTTCGGTGCCGAGCAAATTGCCCAGGCCAGAGGTGCCAAAGTCGCTGTCGTTGCTGCCAGTAATAAGCGCCATGATCAAATTTCCTTTTGGTGTAATAAGTTGGGTGTGCAGGGCGTGGGATGTTGCTTTGCGATCGCCGTTCCCCGCTCAAAGACAACGGTGAAACTATCCCAAGGGGAACAGCCCTTAAGGTTTGGTGGTCTTCCAATGGAAGACGCTAAGTGCTAGGTGGGTTTCGCAGTCGCCAACTAAGGGCAACTTTGCTAAACCTAAAAATTCATAAGCTATGCGATCGAGCTAATTTCTCACGCTCCCGCGTTGGCAGCGGCCATAGACATTGCAAAGGCTCTACCTGCTGCCCGATATTTTTCAACATCCTTTGGGGTCGCCGGTTGGCAATCGGCGGTATCGCCATATAACGTGCTGAACTCTCGATGCCAACCAGCAAATTCGAGCACGATACCGTCCGGGTCTTGAAAATAAATCGAACTCACAAAGGTTTGGTCATTGACCTGATCTGAGGCCTGCATCGGCGAGTTATCGTGGTGAATTACCGGACTAACCTGCACACCCTTTTCGATCAGTTTTTGTCGATAGGCCTCGATGTTCTCCGCCGGCACGTTAAAGGCGAAATGATTCATTGATCCATGTGATGAGACTAGGGAAGCTGGATCGCCAAAATCAACTGCCATATCAAGACTGCCGCGAGGATTTGAAAGGCCGGGTTGGCGATCGGCTGCTTCGGAGAACCAAAAGAAGGCAATGCACTCGCCTTCACCCATGTCGAAGAAGAAGTGCTGCCCAAGACCGGCTGGCAGGTCAAAGGCTTTGACAAGCTTCATACCGAGCACGTTGGTGTAAAAAACAACTGTGCGTTCCATGTCTTTGCAAACCAGGGCGACATGGTTTAGACCCATAATTTTGAATTCAGAATTTGTGTTCTGCATCAGATAGTTCTCCTGCATAGTTGGGGCTGTACTGTGCTGTTCGGAATGTCGTTGATAGCAAGTTCTTTGCAATATCTGTTCTGAACCTGGGCATTCAGGTTTGAGTGGAGCAGTGTCCCCAGAAAGGTGCGGGGACACTACTTAAGGCATGAGTCATCTACAAAACCACAACCTAGTAAGCGAGCGCGAACCCTAGATGTTCCCGCCTCAGCTCATCAGAACTGACGGCACTTTTTTCCAGGTTTTCCTGTTGCAGCTGCTCGAAATCAACCGCGTTGGATTTCTCCAGGTTCTCGAGACGCAGGCGCTCGAAGTCAACAGCACTTTTTTCGAGGTTTTCCTGGCGCAGCTGCTTGAAATCAATCACGTTGGATTTCTCTAGGTTCTCGCGACGGACGCTGTCAAAGTCAATGGCACTTTTCTCGAGGTTTTCCTGGCGTAACCGATCGAAGTTAACCGCGTTAGATTTCTCCAGATTCTCGCGACGAGTGCGATCGAAGTTAACAGCATCTTTGTCGAGGTTTTCCTGGCGCAGCTGATCGAAGTCAACCGCGCTAGATTTCTCCAGGTTCTCGCGACGAGTGCGGTCAAAATCAACAGCACTTTTCTCGAGGTTTTCCTGGCGCAGCTGGTCGAAGTTAACCGCATAGGCTGCGGGAGCAATCGCGATCGCAGCAACGGAGGCAGCTAGTATAGATAGTGCAAAGCGTTTCATAAATTTGGCTCCTTGGGGGCTAAATAAATCAGTTCAGGTGTAGCTATCGAACTGAGTCATCTATCAGGTTGGTTCCACCCTAAAGGTCGAGGCGTTACTAAACCGTTCCAGAGCGTTCCAGCAGCGTTCTGTCAGACTGGCTAGGGGTAAACAGCAGTGAATACAAGGCGTTATCGCCGTCACTAGTTCAGTCAAAACATTGCAAAATATAAACGTTCGAACATTTGAACGTTTTCAAAGATGCCTAATGTCCCAAATAACGGGGCGACGGCTATAGCTGTGAAGTTGATCTATTGCAGCAGGGTTTGATAAATCCGCTGAGTGTCAGCGCTGGGGTCGAGGCCCAACTCATCCTGCAAGACCTGCATGCACTGGTGATAGATCTGAATGGCCGTGGCGCGATCGCCGTTCTGGCGGTGGAGCTGCATCAGCGCTTGGTAGGTCGATTCGCGCAGGGGGTCGGTTTGCAGCAGCATCTGGCCGTAGCGAATGGCTTGAGGGTACTGCTGCTGCTGCTGAAGTACAGCAATGAGCCGATCTAGCGCCTCTAGGTAGCGCTGGTGGAGGCGTTCTCGGGCCTGCGCTAGCCACTCGTAATCTAGCTGGGGCAGCAGGGCACCGCTGTAGTGGGCGATCGCCGTTTCTAGGTCGTGCTGCTGATTAGCCCTATCTTCGGCTGGGGCAGCCTCGGCGCGGTCTAGGGCAGCTTCAAAGGCGGCCACGTCGAGACTAAAGCTAGACCCTGATTTCCACTGCACCAGCTGAGCCTCAATGTGCAAAAACGAGTCTGGCTCAGGCAGCGCCTGCCGCAGGTTGTAGAGATCTTTGCGCAGGGCCGTGCGGGCCTGAGCTTCACCGAGATCTGGGTAGAGACAGTAAGCCATCTGCTGGCGTCGGTGGGGGCTCTGGGGGTGAAGCACCAGGTAAGCCAATAGGGCCTGCGATCGCTCGCTAGTGACGGCCACGACCTCGCCGCTATAGCGAAGGCTGAAGCCGTCAAAAAGCTGTATTTGTAGACCGGTTACCGGAACTGAGATTGGGGCGCTCCCACCCACCTCTGATCGCCTCGGGGTCAAGGACGCGCCGATGATTGAGGACTCAGCAACCGGTCCTCTCCATCCCAGGGTAGGGTCGTAGCCGGTGAGGTGGCTAGGAAAGCTGGCGGTTTCCCATAGTGAGTCGGCAGCGGGTTGGCCTGAAGCAGCAGGCGGCGCAGGCGGTAGCTCAGGGGGCGAGGCATAGTCAACGGCCCCTAATTCCTTCAGCACCGCCAGCTGACCGGCAGTGAGCCCCTGGACTCCGGTAATTACCATGCCTTCGTAGGGGCGCTCGGGCTGGAGCGATCGCACCTCCTCACCAGTGGCGCAGCGCCAGAGTTTGATCATGCCGTCGTTGCTGCTGCTGGCCAGGGTTTGCCCATCGGCGCTAAAAGCTACGGCCTGCACCTGGTTAGTGTGGCCGCCCAGGACGCGCAGTACCGATCCGGTCTCAATGTCCCAAAGTCTGATGGTAGAGTCGCCGCTGGCGCTGGCCAGAATTGGCTCAACTGGGCTAAACACGACCGATTGCACCTGACTGCGGTGGCCCCTAAAGACCTGCAACAGTTCACCGCTGGCGCTATCCCACAGGCGAATGGTCTGGTCGGCACCACCGCTGGCCAACCATCGGCCGTTGGGGTGCCAGGCGACGGTGAGCAGCCACTTGTCGTGGCCCTGCAACAGCCGTAGTTGCTCGCCGGTTTCGGTATGCCAAAGCCGCAGGGTTTCGTCATCGCCGCCACTGGCTAGCAGGGGCTGCACCGGGTTCCAGGCCACCGATCGCACCTTGTTTGTATGGCCGCTTAACACCCGCAGGCACTGACCAGTGGCTACCTGCCACAGCCGAATGGTGCAGTCGGCACTGCCGCTGGCCAGCCACTGACTGGTGGGGTCCCAGGCGAGGGAACGCACCGAGTCGGTATGGCCCCGCAAGATTTGGCTGGTTCTTTCCCGCGGAGACTGGGCGATCGCTCCTTGCCACAGGCGAATCGTTTTGTCGGTGCTGCTACTAGCCAGGGTGCCGCCATCGGGGCTGAACTGAGCGGCGCGCACCCAGAGACTGTGACCCGACAGGGTCGCCAGGGTTTCCCCGGTCTGCCAGTTCCAGAGGCGCACTAGGCCGTCTAGGCTACCACTTACTAACCAAGGCTGGTGGGGATGAAAAGCGACCGCAAAGATCTGGTTGGTGAACCCCCGCAGGGTTTTAAGGCAGTGACCGGTTTGCACGTCCCAAAATTTCAGGGTTTGGTCATCTCCCCCACTGGCCAACTGCGGCTGGTTAAAGGCCACGGCCCACACCCAGTCGTGGTGGTCGCGCAGGGTTCGCAGCGCGTTGCCCGATGGGATCTCCCACAGTTTGATGGTCTGATCAGCGCTGCTGCTAGCCAACAGCTGGCCGTCGGCGCTAAAGTCTACGGCGAGAACGGGTTGACTGTGGCCATACAGGGTGAGAAGGCCGGTTTGGGTAGCCACATCCCACAGCCGAATTGTTTTATCGGAGCTGCCGCTGGCCAGGGTTTTGCTATCCCCATGCCAGGCCAGCGTCCAGATGCGATCGCGATGGCCCTCCAGAGTGCCCAAGCAGCTGCCCGTGGCGGCATCCCAAAGTTTCACCGTGCAGTCAGAGCTGCCGCTGGCTAGGTAGGTGCCGTCTGGGCTATAGGCCACGGCGCGCACCGGAGCGCTGTGGCCCACAAGGGTCGCCACGGCGTTGCCAGTGTGGGTATCCCACAGTTTGAGGGTGCCGTCGTGGCTACCGCTGGCCAGCTGCCCCTGGGGATGAAAGGCGATCGCCTGCACATAGTTGGTGTGGCCCGAGAGGGTCAGCATCGCCTGGCCCGTGGTGATGTCCCACAGGTGAATCATGGCATCGTCGCCGCCGCTGGCCAGGGTGCGCCCATCGGGGCTAAAGGCCACCGCCTTGGCCCAGTCGGTGTGCCCCTGTACGGTGAGAAGCAGCTGATAGTCGGCCAGTCGCCACACCCGTAGCCCACCGTTGCTGTCTCCAGCCGCCAGTAGGGTGCGGTCTGGGCTATAGGCTATAGATAAAATGCTGCTAAAGGTCTGACTAAAGACCGTGTGAATAAAATGGGCCTGGGTAAAATTGACCCGGTGCAGCTTGGCCTTAGGTAGACAGGCGTGGCGCAGGCTGAGGTGAGAAAAATCGTAGCCGGCCAAGTCAAGGCCAAGCTGAGCACAGAGATTGATCAGGTTGCCGCCCCCATAGCCCGGCATCTGTGTTTCGCGGCCGCGCACACTCTCCAGCAGCAGCAGAATTTGCTGCTCTAAAGCCGATTCAGAGCTAAAGGTTTGGCTCAGCTGACGGGCGATCGGCTGCAATATCAACCGCCTCTGACTGTCGCGCAGGTAGTCATTGACGGTGGTTTTGAGCAGGGCATGGCGCAGAAACAGAACTGGCTCGACGCTAGCCAACTCGTGGGAAATCTGCTCAATTAGCTGGTCGCTCACGTACTCCATCACCACGGGCTGCTGACTGTAGCGCCCCGACTGAGTCTCAATCAGGCTTCTCCAGCGCAGTGACTCTAGAACTTCTAGCACCTGTGGGCGAGAGGCCGGGGGCTGAATATCGGCAACCAGCTCTGAAATCGAAGTCCAATCGCGGTTGATGGCCAGCCAGTACATAACCGTTCGCTCTAGCTCAGACAGCCGCCGAAACTGCTGATCGAGCAGGCGCTGCAACCCGTTAAAAATAACGGTCTCTTCGGCTAGAAACTCGGCAATGTCTCCGTCGAACAGGCTCTGTATCGAGGTAGCGACAATTTTTAAGGCCAGGGGGCTGTTGCCGTAGCGGTGGGTCAGCTGACGCTTTTCGGCGTCTGAGCCGGTTAGCCCTTTGGCCTCACACAGGGCAAGGGCCGCTTCTAGGGAGCCTGTCAGCAGGTGCGATCGCACCGGCAACTCGTTACCGGCCAACATCCCCACCACAGCGGGTTGCTCTCGACTGGTCAGTACCACACAGCTTTGGTGGCGGGTTTCTGCCACAAGCTGCAGCAGGTCGCCATAGTCTTCGTAGCCATCGCGAAAATAGCCCGCTCGTTCCCCCTCGTGCAACAGGGTTTCCATGTTGTCGAGCAGCAGCAGACACCGGGTCTGACGCAGCCAGTAGAGCAGCTGTTTTAGCGTGCCTCGGGTATCGTGCTGGTCAGAGACAAACCCCACCAAATCTTCGAGCAGTTCATCGAGTCTGGGGGCGTGGCGTAGCGATCGCCAAATAATTCTCTCAAAGGGTGCCTGGGGTAGGTCTACTAGGGTTTCGACCAGCTTGGCCGTCAGCGTAGTTTTGCCGATGCCGCCCATGCCCAATACCGCGACCAGGCGACAGCCATCGTCAACTACCCATCGCGACAGGGTGGCGATCTCCACCTCACGACCGAAGAAAACCGAGACATCTGGAGCCTCGCCCCAGTCGATGGCGGGTCTCGAACTTAGAGGACTTTTCACTACGCGGCCCTGGGATTGGGTAGCGATCGCTGTATCCGTAGCCCAGTTCTGCGATCGCCCGATCAAGACTCATGGAGATCGTTAGACCTGCGCCTACTGCAATTATATAAGTGGAGCGAGAACCCGAGACTGCCCTGCCCCGCCCCCCAGCGCTGGCTAGCTGGCCAAAGATTCTGGCTGGCGCGGAGGCTCGGTGTCACTGCCCAGCTAGCGGCCTAGCCCTATCCCCAGCCCGTCAACACCAGCTTGCCAATCGTCCGCCCCGACTCGATTTGGGCGTGGGCCTGGCGCAGGTTGGCGGCATTGATCGGCGAGAGCGTTTGCCCCAAGGAGGTGCGAATTGTCTTGGCATCGATCAGCGCTGCAACCTCGTCGAGCAGGTGGCCCTGGTCGGCCATGTCGGCGGTTTGGTACATCGAGCGGGTAAACATAAACTCCCAGGCGAAGGTGACGCTTTTGCTCTTCAGCAGGTTGAGGTCTAGCGGGTCGGTGTTTTCGACAATGCCAACGATTTTGCCCTGGGGGCGAATCAACTCGGCCATCACGCCCCAGTAGGCGTCGGTATTGCTGAAGTTGGCAATGAAATCGACCTCACGGTGACCGAGCTGGGCCATTTCTTCGATCAGCGCATCGCTGTAGTCGACGCTGTGGTCAGCCCCTAGCCCTCTCACCCAGGCCTGCGACTGGGGTCGCGACGCGGTAGCAATCACCACCAACCCGGCCAGTTTAGCTAGCTGAATGGCGATCGACCCCACCCCCCCGGCCCCGCCAATGATCAAAATCGACTGGCCCTGGTTTCCCCCATCGCGATCAATGCCCAGGCGGGTAAACAGGGCTTCCCAGGCGGTGATAGTGGTCAGGGGCAGAGCGGCGGCCTCAGCGAAGGAGAGGGTCTGGGGCATAGCCCCGACAATGCGCTCATCCACCAGCTGAAACTCGGCATTGGAGCCGGGGCGGGTGATATCTCCGGCATAGTAGACCGCATCGCCGGGCTTGAAGCGCGTCACCGCATCGCCGACGCTTTCCACCACCCCGGCAGCATCGTAGCCCAGCACCTTAGGATTATCTTCGACTTTGTCTTTGGGAGCGCGCACCTTGGCGTCTACTGGGTTGACAGAGACGGCCTCTACGCGAACCAGCAGATCATGGCCGGTGGGGCTGGGCTTAGGCAGTCTGGCGTCGAAGAGCGATTCTGGGTCGCCAATGGGCAAATAGTGGGTGAGGGCAACAGCTTTCATAGAGAATTGAGCGCTCGCTGCGCGCAGATGCAGAGCAAAGGGTCCGTCCCTAGGATAAGCCGGTTTTTAGGGGACTAAGGTTTGGAGGCCGCCAGTCATCGGCTGGAATAGTGATTCGCAAAGCCTCTCCGTTGGCACAGGCGCTCTAGAGCAAAACTAACTAGACTGAGCTTGAAAGGGCGGAAAAGGGCGATCGCCCTATCTCCTAAGGCTGATTTACCGAATCTTTTGGGAAATAAGCCCAAAAAGGGGGAACAATAGCCCGGTGCTGATGGTCTCGTAACCAAAAGCGCAGCGTTTCTCCCATAGGTTCCCGTGCATTTACCACTTGGCTCGGCTAAACATCAAACCCCATTCCCAGGGTTTTGCGAATAATTTGCCCCAAGCTGTTGGTTCTACCGGAGATGCTTCGGTAGAGCAACCCGTTTCTATAGCGCTGCCTCTGACTCGCTCTAGCTAGTTTTGGGGCCATTTTGCTATGGATAACGCCCATTTCTATTGTCCTTCTATTGACTCTGTTAACACCCCGCTTTTCTAGGAATCACTGAGTATGAGCACCGTACTGAATCTATCTGCCAAGACCACTGCCTTCGTGGCCCTGGGTTCTGTAGCGTTTATGGGGTTGGCGCTGCCTGCCACCGCCCAAACCGCCGAGTTTACTGATGTTGGTTCGGGCTACTGGGCGCGGCCCTTTATTGAGACCCTTGCCGCTGAGCAAATCATCGCCGGGTTCCCCGACGGCACCTTTCGCCCCGACCAGCCGGTGACCCGCGCCCAGTTTGCCGCCATTGTGCGCAATGCCTTCGACCAGCCCCTCGATCGCACCGCGCCTCGCTTCAGCGATGTCTCTAGCAACTACTGGGCTAGCGCTGCGATCGCAGACGCCTACGGTCAGGGCTTTCTCTCGGGCTATCCCAACGGCGCTTTCCAGCCTGAGCAGCAAATTCCTCGGGTGCAGGCCCTAGTTGCTCTGGCCAACGGCCTCGACTACAGCCCTCGGGGCTCTGTCAACGAAGTGTTGGGTGTCTACCGCGATCGCGGTCAAATTCCTAGCTATGGCGAAGGGCCAGTGGCGGCTGCCACCGAAAACCGACTGGTGGTCAACTACCCCAACGTAGACACCCTGCAGCCCCAGCGCACCGCTACCCGAGCTGATGTGGCGGCCTTTATCTACCAGGCACTAGTAGCCCAGGGCCGCGTGCCCGCGCTGCAAGCTGGGCAAAACGCCAACAGCTATATCGTGGGAGTCGGCACCGGCACTGGCACTGGCACCGGCACCGGTACTGGTACCGGCACTGGAACTTCCACCAGCTCGCCCCGCCTAGTACCCAGCGGCACTGAGCTAGCAGTGCGCTACCCCAACAGCAGCGCCGATGTGGATATTGTGGTAGCCCCTGGCCAAACCGTTGCCACTAGCCTGCAAACTACCGAGCCGATTCGCAATAGCCAGGGTCAGGTGCTGGTTCCTGCGGGCAGCACCATTGTGGGCCGCATCGTGCCGGTAGAAATTCGTGGTTCCTCAATCACAGCGGCTAAGTTTGTCGCCGACAACCTCACGATCAACGGCCGCACCTACAGCCTCAACGCCGAGTCCAGCGCGATCGCTGCCACCAACAGCGTCAGCGGCGGCACCCTGCAAGGGGCGCTAATTACCGGTGCAGCCGAGTCGATTTTGGGTAGGATTACTGGCAATAGCGGCCTGGGCAGCGTGGTTGGGGCCGTCATCAACGGCGACAACCAGGTCACCTCTAACAGCGCAGTAGTGGTCATTAGCCCCAGCGATCTCGACCTCACCCTGCGCTCTGACCTGACGGTAGACGCGATCGCCAACTAATAGGCTTGAAAGCCTATTAGTTGTTGGCTCAGTAGATTACAAAGTCCCCGCAGCCCACCCTGCGGGAAGCAAGCTACACCCCCAACCCCTCTCCTAGAGAGGAGAGGGGAGCCGGAAGCAAACTTCAAAGTCCCTCTCCCAGCTTGGGAGAGGGATTTAGGGCGAGGGCTGGATTACGGCAAGAAAGGCGTGTTTGTGATCTACTGAGGCTAGCGCGTCACCCAATCTATGAGAAACATTAACTTCCAGTCTTGACACTTTACTAGGATGACTTCGCAGCTGGGCTGCTTACCCAAAACTGTGAATTGCCAGCCAAACGCAGGGCGGCTCGCTGCTAGTGAAATCGACCCGGTGACGCCTGTGTGCCGGTATCAGCACATAATCTCCTGGCCCCAGCGCTAAAGAAGCGCCATCCTCGTAAGTGAGGGTGGCGCTTCCCTGTAGCAGGACAACCCACTCATCTTGGCTTTGGTCATACCACTCGTCGGGGGGCGTGGTTTGCCCGGTCGAGAGAATGCGCTCAATCCGTAGACGAGGTGTTTCGAACAGGACGGTAAACAATTCCGCCGCTGGTAGCGGATCGGGCAGCTGAAACAGATTGCCGGATTCTGGCACGGGGGGCATGGCGGACCCGATATGGCCCTAGCTAACCGAACAGCTGTCTTGGTCGCAGGTGACTTTAGACGCCACCGCACTCTCGGGCACCACGGTGAACCCGCCCACGCTAACGCCCTCCACCCCGTACTGCTCTCGCAGTACCTGGTTAAAGCTGGCAATAATTTCTGGCAGCTGCTGCTCTAGCACAGAGCGCACCTGATCGGCCTCGGGGGGTGGGCTGCCAACGGTTTCTACAGGCATAGGTTCAAACAGGTAAGGTATGGACTCATTGTAGGGTGACCAGAAATACCCAACCTCGTTTGCTTCACGGCTCTACATATAGAAGTGAATTTCCTCAGTTTGGCCTCCGCTAGGGCGCTGCGAATCCACCTATGTCTTACTCGTTGGGCACAAAGCTACAGGAGCCATTGGAACTTGTAGCTTGTGGCGATTGGCTGCAAAGCACTTCGTCGGGCGATCGCACATAGACCCACTGCCCCTCCAGCCTCAGCGCTACCTGGTTGGTTTCAGCATTAAACGTCAAAGCAGCCTCGCCCGCAGAACTGATATCGGTATAGCCGCGATAGACCGAATGGCACAGCCCCAGCGATCGACAGCTGAGCAGCATCAGATCGCCGTAGTTGTCATCTAGAGGAAAGGCCACATAAACCGTGCGATAGGTAATGCCCCAGAGGGCAATGTCCTGTTTAGCCTGGGGAGCATAGCCTGCTAACAGGGCCGGCAGCAAAGCCACCAGTAAAAGGACATCTGCGACCAGCAGCCAGACCACTTTTGCTACGCCCCGTGGGGCGCTCTGTTGCCAGTTTAGGTAGAAGCTCAGGAGCAGCAGTAGACAGAGGATCAAGCCGCCTGCAAACCACAAAACAATTACCGGGAGCAGGGTCAGCAGAGCGATCGCAAAAAGTTTGCTGTAGGCCCAAGCTAACCCATGCACCCCAGGCACAGCCCCCCCGACAAAGGGTAAATACCCCAGCCATCCCAGAGCGGCCAAGATGGCCCAACCCAGCAGTAGAGTTCTCCGTCTGGGGCGACGGATGAAGCGCTGACTCTGGGTGGGGGACGCAGGATTTCTCGCGGGCGGTTTATGGCTAGACATGGAGCAGATGGCTAGAAGCTACCCCAGGGTGGCCTAACTTAGGCTCCGCTGTCATCAGCGGGGGAGAATTGCCCAGCAAAAACCCGCGTCTAAAAGTCCTGTGATATTCTCAGGGGAACAGTGACGCGATGCCAGAATTATCCAGTTTTCAGCCTTTTTAACCCTATGACGTTAACTCGACGGTGGTTTAGCCAGGCCTGCCTGGGGGTAGCGACAGCGCTAGTGGCAGTGGCCTGCGGCGGTGGCGGCGATAGCGGCGGCGGTGACGTGGTCAGCGTTGGCTCAAAAGACTTTACCGAGCAGCTAATCATCGGCGAAATGTACGCCTTAGTGCTCGAAGAAAACGGCCTGACTGTCGAGCGCAAGCTCAACCTGGGGGGCACTCCGGTAGCCCAGGCCGCGATCGAGAGCGGCGAAATCGACCTCTACCCCGAGTACACCGGCACCGCGCTACTCACCGTGCTCAAGCAGCCGGTCAGCAGCGACCAGCAAGAGGTTTTCAACACCGTCAAGCAGGCCTACCAGGAGCAATTTAACCTGGTGTGGCTCGACCCCTCGCCGATGAACAACACACAGGCCCTGGCAATGACCGAGGAACGAGCCGAGGCCCTGGGCATTCGCACGATCTCCGACTTCGCCGCCCAGGCCAGCAACCTCACCCTGATTGGGCCACCGGAGTTTGAGGCGCGCGAGGACGGTCTACCCGGTCTGCAAGAGGCCTACGGCGATTTTTCTGTCAAAGAATATAAGGCTGTAGATGCGGGTCTGCGCTACAAGGGGCTGGTGGATGGCGAGGCCGACGTGGCTGTGGCCTTTGGTACCGATGGCGAAATCAGTGCTTTCAACCTAGTGGTGCTCGAAGACGACAAAGGGCTGTTTCCGCCCTACCAGGTGGCACCCATTGTCAGCCAGGCAGCGTTGGATGCGAACCCTGCGATCGCTGAGGCCCTCAATCAGGTTTCGCCCCTACTCAACGATGAGGTCATGCGCCAGCTCAACTACGAGGTCAGCGGCAACCAGCGCGAACCGGCAGAGGTAGCGCGCGAATTTCTGGTCGATGCGGGTCTAGTTTCAGAGTAGCTCCCTAACGAGAAGCCCCCCAAGAAAAGCCATGAGCAACCTCCAGTTTGACGATGTTTCGCTGCGGTTTGCTGGGGGTGCCCGCCCGGCCGTAAACCGGGTGACCTGCCAGGTTAGCTCGGGCGAGATTGTGGTGATCTTGGGGCCTTCGGGCTGCGGCAAAACCACGCTGCTCAAGATGGTCAACCGCCTTTACGAACCCACTGGCGGCAACATCTTTCTAGATGGGACAAATATTCGCCAGCTGAAGGCGACTAAGCTGCGGCAGCAGATCGGCTACGTAATTCAGCAGTCGGGGCTGTTTCCCCACATGACGGTGGCCGACAATGTAGCGGTGGTGCCCAAGCTGCTGGGCTGGCCCAGACCCAAAATTCAGGCCCGCATCGATGAGCTGCTGGACTTGGTAAAGCTATCGCCGGGAGAATTTCGCGATCGCTACCCTGCTCAACTTTCGGGTGGACAACAGCAGCGGGTGGGCATTGCTCGGGCGCTAGCGGGCAACCCCGCCATCATGCTGATGGATGAGCCCTTTGGGGCGATCGATGCGATCACCCGCACGGCGTTGCAGGACGAGATTTTGCGCCTCCAGGGCCAGCTTAAAAAGACGATTCTGTTTGTCTCCCACGATGTGGAAGAGGCCCTACGCCTGGCCGATCGCATCTTGATCATGCGCCTGGGCGAAGTGGTGCAGTTCGACACTCCCTTTAACCTGCTAACTAAACCCGCTGATGAGTTTGTGCACACTCTGCTGGGGGCCGACGACATGGTGCGCCAGCTGGGTCTGCTGCGAGTAAGTTCGGCGATGATGGCGCTGCCGCCCAACTATAGCAACGGCCACAACCCCACCCTCTCCCACCTAGACAGCCTGCGGGATGCGCTGTCGCTGATTCTGAAAACTGGGGCACCGGCCCTCACCGTGCTAGCAGAAGGCAACCCAGTGGGGCTGCTCACCCTCGACCACATTCGCGAGTCGGCGGTGAACGGGCGATGAGCTACCTACTGAGCAACCCCGGCGACGTGCTCACCCTGCTGCTGCAACACCTGCGGATGACGGGAATTGCCCTGGGCATTGCGATCGCCCTATCGGTTCCCCTCGCTCTGCTGGTCTCGCGCCTGCGCTGGCTAGCGGTGCCCGTGCTTGGCGGGCTGGGGGTGCTTTACACCATCCCCAGCCTGGCGCTGATTATCTTTTTGGTGCCACTGTTTGGCCTCAACGCCACCTCGGTGATTGTGGCAATGGTGCTCTACACCCAGGTGATTTTGGTGCGCAACCTGACGGTGGGGCTGGCGGGCATCAACCCGGCGGTGCTAGAGGCGGCGCGGGGCATGGGCATGAGCGTGGCCCAGCGCTGGTGGCGGGTGCAGGTGCCATTGGTGCTGCCAGTGTTTTTAGCCGGGGTGAGAATTGCGGCGATCGTTGCCATTGCGATCGCCACTATTGGGGCCAAGTTCAACGCTGGCGGTCTGGGCAAGCTGCTGTTTGATGGCATCCAAACCAATCGCTACGACAAGATTGTGGCGGGTGCGATCGCGGTAGCAGTTCTAGCACTGGTGATCAACGGGCTGCTGCTGGCCCTAGAGCACTACACCCAACCCCAGCAGCGACTAAAACTTAAGTAAGCAGCAGTTACGGCTTAGCCACCATCCGTATAATCCACCCTGAGAGGGCATTTATATGAAAACTGTCGGCATAATAAGTTGTTGAGTGGAGCCTTACGACACATGTACTATGTCGAAAATAGAACCATCATTTTGCTCAAAACAGTGCGAGGAAACGGAACCTAACCGCTCCTTTAAGGCCTGCGGCCTGTGCGGAAAGCGGTGGGATGGAAATGCTAACGATTTCTACTGCAATACAGCGTGGAAAAATTGCATAAACTGCTCAAATGAAAAGAAAATTTGTGTAGTTTGCGGAGGTAAAATCATCCCGACCTGACGAGGTCGGCATTGCAGCTGCCCAAAAGTCACTCACCAAAACGCTGCTAGCTGCTTGATTGGGTTGCAAAGGTTATCTGCGTTCGGTGAACTTGGTCGTTAAACTTCAAAGCTGTTTACTTAAAAGTAGCTGGAAGGCATTGGAATGAACTCATTGATTCTCCCAATCTGAAATCTAGTTTCAACAAGTGGTCGATAACAACGCGCAGATAACATGCGGTCGTAACTCATAAGCCAAGAAAAATGACACTGTTTGATCCAGCTAGACACTATCCACTCTTGCAGCTCGATTGGGAGCCGAATGCGGTTCAAGAAGCAATTTGTGCGATCGCCCATGAAACCATTACTCAACTGCAAACTGCGCCATTGTTGTCTGGGCACCCGATGGACGATCAAGCATTTGGCAGCGACCTATATTTTGGTAAAGCTGGCGTTCTATGGACAATTCACTATCTGCAAACCGTTGGAGCAATTGACTCAACCATTGATGTAACGACTCATCTCAATGAGTCATTAGAACAAAATCAACAGCGTTATCCCAAGGTCAGTCCCTATCCCGAGCAGTCGTCTTATTTGTTTGGAGAACTGCCACTACTGCTGCTGCAATATAAGTTATCTCCCTCAGAAGACAAAGCTATTCAAATTTTGCAATCGATTCACAAGAATGACTCCCAGCCCGTTCGAGAGCTGATGTGGGGCATGGCCGGGTCGATGCTAGCGGCTTACTTTATGTATCAGTGGACGCAAGAATCAAGATGGCAAGAGGTCTTCAAATTGCAAGCAAGTTTACTGCTACAGGAGTGGCAATCTGTTGGTAAAGTTGGATACCTGTGGACAATCGACTTGTACGGTGGCCAACAACAGTGGTTGGGACCTGTACATGGCTTTGCCAGTAATTTAACGCCATTGCTTGTCGGACAGCCCCTATTAACCAATGAGGAATTTCAAGACATCTCAAATAGAGCGATGATGACTGTAGTTCAAACCGCAGTGACGGAAGATGGCACAGCAAACTGGCCAGCTGTTTACGACAAAGCCCATCCTCATCAAGCTCCAAACTTAGTGCAGTACTGCCATGGAGCACCCGGAATGGTGACGGCTTTGGCAACGCTGCCAAGAGGGGTCTATGAGCAATTTGATCGCATTTTGGAGCAAGGTGGAGAGCTGACTTGGCAAGCGGGTCCATTAAAGAAGGGATCAAATCTGTGTCATGGCACAGGGGGTAATGGCTATGCATTCCTCAAGCTGTTTAACCGAACTGGCAACCAGATGTGGCTCGATCGCGCTAAAGTCTTCGCGATGCATGCAATCGAGCAGTACCACCTGTCGCAACAACTCTATCGACAGCTACGCTATCCGCTCTGGACAGGAGATCTCGGTCTAGCAATATATTTGTGGGACTGCTTGCAAGCACAATCGCAGTTTCCTACGATCGATATTTTCTAGTGCTGTTTTAGTAATCCTATAATTTAAGGAAGCGTACTCCACAATTATTAAGTGCAGCTTGATCAGATCTAGAAAAGTAGCTTTACCTTTCAATTATTGGGTAGTTTAATATGCAGAAACTTCATCAACACTGATAGCTAAACTTGTTATGCATTCGCTGCGTATCTGGTTGTGTGACTAGAAACGTTATCTAGGCAGAACTCACGTAGGACTGCTAAATCCGTAAAGCTAAATTAACCCTAAACCGATCGCACTCCCGGTGGCTGCGCAGCCCGCTGCACCGCGCTCAACCCTACCTCCGCCAGCAGCGCCAGCAGTGCTACTGGCACTGCCCCCACCAGCAAAATCGCCGGGTCATAGGCGGCGAACCCCAGCACAATAAACGCCCCCAACCCGCCCGCCCCCACAAAGGCGGCTAGAGTAGCGCTGGCGATCACCTCCACCGCAGCAGTTTTGATGCCAGCGATCACCACTGGCAGCGCCAAGGGAATTTCGACCGTTTTGAGAATGTCGCGGGGGGGCATTCCCATGCCCGTTGCCGCCTCGCGAATGGCGGGGCTGATATTGCGAAAGGCCACGTCGGTGCTGATCAGAATGGGCGGCATCACCAGCAGCGTCAGGGCCAGCACCGCCGACCAAAAGCTCAGCCCCAGCACGGGCACCGCCAAAAACAGCACCGCCAGGCTGGGTATTACCCGCAGAGCATTAAAGCTATTGAGCATGACCGTAGAGATGAGGCGCGATCGCGCACTCCACAACCCCAGCGGCAGCCCCACCAGTAGCCCAATCGTCAGAGGCACCGCCACCAGCAGCAGGTGCTGTTGCAGAGCGGTAAGGATGCGATCGCTATTATCTAGCGCATATTGGTAGGCGTTTTGCAGCATAGGACAGACCTAGGGCATTACTGCCCCTACCTTACCCCGAGTTTGTGACCAAGAAAGTTTCGCCAAACATCACCCAAGGCGCTGCTCGGTATTGCCGTCGAACCAGTGACTTGACTCGGGCGGCAACGCTAATTGCAGATTTTCCTTGCTCCAGGCGGCATCGGCGGGCAGCAACGCTCGCAGAGTCAGGGTGGGGTCGCCCTGCACCCGCAGACTGACTAGGTCATGCATGCCCAGGTTTTCGACCAGAAATACTTGCCCGCTAACGGTGTGGACATCGCCCTCGCGAGGCAGCCGCAGATGCTCGGGACGAATGCCCATCACCACAGAAGCCGCCTGAATTCCAATCGGTAGCGGTATGGTGAAATCGCCCAGGGCCACACTGTTGCCGGCGCGGCTAAGGGTAACCAGGTTCATCTGAGGGCTGCCGATGAAGCTGGCCACAAACCGATTGGCTGGGGTTTTGTAGATGTCGTGGGGGTGGCCTAGCTGTTGCAGATAGCCATTGTTAAGCACCGCTACTTTAGTAGAAAGGGTCATGGCCTCGGTCTGGTCATGGGTGACGTAGACAATAGGTGATTTTTGGTCAGCAAAAATCTGCTTGAGGTCGGCCCGCACCTGCTCGCGCAGCAGGGCATCTAGGTTACTTAGGGGTTCGTCGAGCAAAAACACGTCCGGGTTGCGCACCAGGGCTCGGGCTAGAGCCACCCGCTGGCGCTGCCCACCCGAGAGTTTTGCAGGCTTGCGATCCAGCAGCGGGTCGAGGCCCAGCACCTCAGAGACTTCCTGCACCCGCTTTTGAATGTCGCCCGCTGGCAGATGGCGCAGCTTGAGCCCCGAAGCCACGTTGTCGCGCACCGTCATGTGAGGATAGAGAGCATAGCTCTGGAAAACCATAGCGATATTGCGATCGCCCGGCGGCAGTCGGCTAACATCGCGATCGCCAATCATCACCCGCCCCTCCGTTGGCTGATCCAACCCCGCAATCAGCCTGAGAATAGTAGATTTACCACAGCCCGACGGCCCCACCAGGGTCAAGAACTCGTTGTCTTCCACCACCAAATTGAGCTGCTTAACCGGCACAATGTCGCGGCTGTAGGCTTTGGCAAGGTTCTGGAGTTCGAGTTTAGCCATGATCGTAGAGGTAGGTGGGTGGGAGGGTGGATGGGTAGATGGGTGGGAGGGTGGATGAGTGGGAGAGTAGGAAGTGGGAGGGTGGATGGGTGGGAGGGTGAGGGGTTGGAGTTTTTAGGCTCGTCTACCCGCCTACTCGCTTACCCGCCTACCCGCCTACCCATCTACCCCTTCACCGACCCCGAGGTCAGGCCTTGCACAATGCGGCGTTGGAAGAACAGCACTAGCAAAACCAGGGGTAGGGTGCCAACCACTGTGGCGGCGGCCAGGGGGCCGTAGGGCACTTCAAACAGCGTGGTGCCGCCGAGCTGGGCGGCGGCGACGGGGATGGTTTTCATGCTCTCACGGGTCATAAAGGTGAGGGCAAACAGGTACTCATTCCAGGCAAAGATGAAGGCCAGAATGCCGGTGGTGACTAGGGCGGGCAGGGTCATGGGTAGCACGATGCGCCAGAGCATTTGCACCGTGTTGTAGCCATCCACGCGGGCCGAGTCTTCCAGGTCTTTGGGCAACTGCTGAAAAAAGCTGCGCATGACCAAAATCGTCAGGGGCAAATTGATGGCGGTGTAGGGAACGATCAGCGCCAGGTAGTTGTTGGCGAGGCCAAAGGCGCGTACCAGTTCGAGCAGGCCCAGGAACAACAGAATGTAGGGAAACAGGGTCACCACCAGCACGAGCGCCAAGATTACTTGCTCTCCTGGAATCCGCAGGCGGGCCAGGGCGTAGGCCGCCGGCGACCCCAACGCCAGGCACAGCACCGTGGAGACGATCGCCACCAGCGCGCTGTTAAACATATAGACGTGGAACTGATTGAGCCGAAACAGGTCCACATAGTGAGCGAAGGTGAGCTGGTCGAACCCCGGCAGGTAGACCACCGGCGTTTGGGTGATGGCCGCATTGGTTTTGAACGAGGTCAGCACCTGCCACAGCACCGGAGCGAGGCTAAAGATGACGGTGAATGCGATCGCTAGCCACAGCAGCACCCGCATCCAGGGAATGCCGCGATCGGGGGTCTGGGGTGGGGCGGTAGTTTGAGAAACGGTGGTCATGGGGAGTGGGTGGGTAGGCGGGTAGGCGGGTGGATGGGTAGGGGGTGGATGGGTAGGGCAAACCAACGGGTCTGCCGCTGGAGGAAATTCACCAGAGTTACTCTGTCTTGGCTCGGAGGCGGGAGATGTAGAGCCAGCTCAGTCCCACTACCGCCACCAGCACCAAAAATGTCACCGTCACGAGGGCGGCCCCGTAGCCAAAGTCCAAATACCGCATGACAGCGGCGTAGATGTAGATCGACACCGTCTCTGTGGCTCCGCCGGGGCCGCCGCCGGTCATCACCTGAATCAGGTCAAAAATGCCAAAGGACTGGGCAAAGCGAAACAGCATGGCAATCACAATCTGCGGCGCAATTAGCGGCAGGGTAATTTGCCGAAAGCTTTGCCAGGGGCTGGCTCCATCCAGAGCGTGGGCCTCATACAGATCCTGGGAAACCGACTGCAGCCCCGCCAGCAGCAAAATCGCCACAAAAGAGGTCGTCTTCCAGACATCGGCAGCAATCACCGCCACCATGGCCCAAAAGGGTTCTCCCAGCCAGTTCACCGGGTTGTCGATCAGATGCAATCGCATCAGCATGTCGTTCCAGACGCCAAACTCGGTATTAAAAATCCAGCGCCAGGCCAGGGCAATTAAGGCGGTGGGCAGCGCCCAGGGCAGAATGGCGATCGTCCGCGCTAGGCCCCGACCGCGAAAGGCCTGATCGAGGGCCAGGGCAATGATCAATCCCAGCCCCAGCTCAAAGAACAGCGTGAACAGGGTAAAAACAACCGTATTCCGCAGACTCTGCCAAAAGCGGCCATCCCCCACCATCAACCCATAGTTGTCTAAGCCGCTAAACACTGGCTCTAGGTTGGTGCTGAGGTTCTCAGTAAAAAAGCCCAGCCAAAAGGCCCGCAAAATCGGAAATGCATAGACCAGCAGCAGCACCAGCAGCGCCGGCAACATTAGCAGCCACCCTGTCCGCCGTTCCCGCTGCCGAATATAGTCCTTAGCCATTAGCCCTCGTCCCCATACTCATTCACCCATCCACCCCCTACCCATCCACCCTTCTACCCCTCTACCCCCAACACCCGCCGACTCTCGCCCGCCGCGGCCCGCATGGCATCTTCGGCCGTCATTTGGTCGCTGATAGCCGCGCTTAGATAGCGTTGCAGAATGTCTGAAACCTGGGCGTATTGACCGACAGGAGGGCGAGGCACCGCCGTTTCTGCCACTTCTAACAGCTGCTCGTAGTGGGGGAACGTCGCCAGCACGTCTGGATCGGTGAACAGGGCGCGGCGGCTAGGCACGTAAGCAAATTCGGTGATGAAATCTTTCATCGGACCAGGGCTGGTGAAAAATTCCACCACCCGCCAGGCTTCCTCAGGGTGGGGAGTGGTCGATGAAATCCCAAAGCCCCAGCCTCCGAGGCAGGCGGCGGGCTGCTGGCCTGCGGCATGCACCATAGGCTTGAGGGCAATTTTACCGGCCACCGGAGTGCCATCGCGGTTGGCCTCAGCCCAGGCGTAGGGCCAGTTGCGCAAAAAGGCCACATTACCGTTCTGAAACTGGCGGAGCGAATCTTCCTCAATGTAGTTGGTCACACCGGGGGGAGAAATGCGTTGGTCAATCAGGCCCTTCATAAACTCCACGGCCTGAACCCCAGCGGGCTGATCTAAGCCCACTTCCAGGGTGGTGGGGTCGATCCAAAAACCGCCGTAGCCAGCGATAATTTCGACAAAGTTGGTGACTAAACCCTCGTACTGCAAGCCTTGCCACGTAAACCCCCAGTCCACGTCGGTCTGAGCTTGGATAGCCTCAGCGGCGGCAATCAAATCGTCAAAGGTCTCGGGCGGTTCGAGCCCAACCTGGTCGAGCAGGTCGGTGCGGTAGTAAAGCATGCCCATATCGGAGCGAAATGGCATGCGGTAGAGGCCACCTTGGTAGAGGCCAGCGGCCACGTCGGCCGGCAAAAAGTCGGACAGATCGGCTTCACTCACACGGTCTGACAGGTCTATTAGCCACCCGGCAGCAGCAAATTTGGGAATCCAAACGACGTCTGAGAAGAGGATGTCGTAGGGCGAGTCACCCAGCAAGAAGGACGTGGTGTAGAGGTTTTCGACGGCATCGGCAGCGTTAGGGCCGCGCACCATCTCAATGCGAATATCGGGGTTTTCGGCCATAAACTGCTCGGCCAAGCCCTGCATTTGGTCGGCTTCCACAGCTCGCAGTAGAAAGGAGATGGTGACCGGCTGCTGTGACCAGACATGGGCACCGACCAGCACCGTAGCGGCGATCGCAACCAACGCCAACAAAAATCGGCTAAGACGCACCCGACCGCGTCTCAGAAAGGAAAACCGGTATTCACGCAAAATTTAAGCCCGGAAATCGAACGTTCCCGGGCTACCCAACTAATATTCCACTGATTCAAAGTCGAAGCTGAAGTTTCGACGGCGGCTAACCCAGGTTCCCTCATAAAACCGGAATGCTAGCGACCCAGCCTCTACCTAGGGAAAGATTTTTCCTTTAGGTATGACCTAAGGCCGCGCCGGACTGGGCTGAGGTGCAGGCTGGAGCGGCGAAGCCGGTTCTTGGGACGGCACAGTCGGCTCACTGGGAAACAGTGGCGAGGTCGGCGATTGGGGCTGGCTGCCGGGTTGACCAAAACCAGGCGGTAGCTGACCCTCGGGAGTCTGCTGAGGAAACCCTTCAGGGAGTTGAGCTGGATCATCACCGGGAGCGGCGTCCTCTGGCCCAAGGGTGGTATCGGCAGGCAGAGTGGCGAGGGCGACGCGATCGCCCCCTACAGCCCGCAGCTCGTCAAGCACCACCACCACATCTTCGTAGCGCGCATCGCGAGCGGCATAGAGCACAATCAGCCCGCCAGGATTGACCTGGTTAAACTGACCCAGCACATCTCTGAGCAGCTCGATAGGCACGGGCTGCTGGTCAAGGTACACCTGGCCAAAGCCATCGATGCTGACGTAGAGGCGATCGGCCCCCTGACCGACCTGTCCGGGCAGGGCTTGCCCCGTTTGGGCCGTAGGCAAGTCCAAGTCGATAGCCTGCTGCCGAGTTAGACCCACCGCCGCCAAAATGAAGAACGTCAGAATGCAGAAAATCACGTCGATCAGCGGCACAATCTCGATGTGCACATCCTTGGAGGGGTGGTCGAGCAGATCTATTTTCATAGCGAGGGGTTCTCCGCAGAGGGCGTAGCATCGAGCACAGAGGAATTGGGCTCAACCAGGGCGTCAGCGGGCACCGGTACCGGCACCGGCATGGGCGACATCCCGTGGAGCTGAGCCCAGCTCTGTCGGTAGAGCAGCTCTAGCTCGCTACCCGCTTGGCGAAACATTTTAGCCTGGCCAAACACAAACCCCTGAAACAATCGATAAAAGGCCAGGGCAGTAATAGCAATAATCAGGCCCGTAGCGGTGCTAATCAGCGCCTCGCTGATACCCAACGAGGTGCCCGCCGTAGCATCGCCACTGCCCAGGTCGGTAATTTGAATGGAACTCAGGGAGTTGATCAGACCCAACACCGTGCCCAACAGACCCAGCAAAGGGGCCAGGGTGGCGACCGCCTCAAGAATTTTTTCGCCCCGGCTCATGGCCGTCAGCTCTTCGTTGGCCGAGGTTTCTAAGGCCAGACGAAACACCTCTGGATCGGGGGATTGCAGTTTGAGAGGGGCCGACAAGAACCGCCCCATGGGCAGTGCCGCCGAGCGGTAGGCAATGTCGGCGGCGGCCGACCAATCGCGACGGGCGGCCTCTAGCACCCGCCCAGACACCTCGCGCTCGCGGGTCAAAATGCGCGACCAAAACCAGATGCGCTCCAAAATGGTGCCCACAGCCAAGATTGAAAGTAGGAGCAGCGGCCACATGGCAAGGCCGCCACGGGCAAATAGCTCAGGTATGTTCACTCAAGATCCTCCTGTCACCACCGGGCCGGGCTGTCAAACGAGACAGAGCGACCCTTTTCCGGCAAAGCATAACAATTGTAGTGACTTTGGGGACGCTTCAACAGTTTCAGGTCGATTCTACGGAAGGCATCCCCAAAGTCACTACATCTCTGGCAGAGCGTCTAAGATCAAATCTGCGGTGCGCTGACAAACGCCGGGTGGCCCTAGCGCTTCGCGCATTTTGGCGTAGCCCGCCCGCATGGCCTGGCGCGCGGTTTCGCTGTGCAGCAGCTTTAGGGCCGCAGCGGCAATCGCCTCGGGGGTCGCCTGCCACTGCAAAAACTCAGGCACAATGGGCTGGTTGACCACCAAGTTGACCGGCGACACATAGGGCACATCGAACTTCAGCAGGTAGTGGGCAATGCGAGCACTGAGGGGGTGAATGCGGTAGGCCACTACCTGGGGCACGTCCATCAGGGCAATTTCAAGGTTGGCGGTGCCCGACTTGGTGATAGCAACATCGGCAGCAGCGATCGCCCCCTGGCTACCCTCGCTCACCACTCGACCGTTGAGCCCATGGGCGGCTAGCCCCTGCTCAAAACTGGCCTGCAATGCCGGAATCGACACCGGCAGCAAGAACGTGACCTTGGGGCACTGGGCCTGGATGATCTGCGCCGCCTTGAGCAGCACCGGCATCAGGTACTTCACCTCTTGCTGCCGGGACGCGGGCAGCAGCGTCACCACCGGAGTATCCAGCGGTAGACCTAACTGCTGACGAGCGGCGGCCTGGTCGGCGGGGCCGGGATAGCGATCAACTAGGGGGTGGCCGACCCAGGTAGTGTCAGCCCCAAATCGTTGAAAGTAGTCGGCCTCGGCTTTGAAGATAGCCAGCATGCGATCGCTGCACTGCACCAGCTTGCGGGTGTCATTTTCAGAAAAGGCCCACACCCACTGCTGCGGGGCAATGTAGTAGATTACCGGCACCTGGGGATGATGGGTTTTGATGTAGCCGCCCATCACCAGGTTGGGGTTCATGTAGTCGATCAGCACGGCAATATCAGGCGGCTGGGCATCGAGCGCCGCCTTGGCCACCCGCTGCAGACGCAGGGTCGGCACCAGGTAGGGCAGCGCCTCAAAAATACCCACCGAGCCAATGCCTGTGGTTTCGCCCACTAGCTTGGCCCCCGCCTTTGCCATGCGGGGGCCACCCAGGGCTGAGATCTCTAGGGTGAGGTGGCGATCGCGCGCCCGTTGCACCAGCGCCTCAATCAATAGCGCCCCCTGCAAATCGCCCGACACCTCGCCGGTGCTGATAAAAATCCGTCGCCGAGTGAGGTCAGCCATTCCCTACGCGGCTCCCCAGCTACTCATCATCGGTGTGCTTGTTGCGGCGGCGGCCGGGGGTCAATCCGCGGCGATCGGGCTGCTGAGCCGCCCGCAAAAACTCGCTAAAGTGCCGCACCAAGTCGTTCGACTCATCCTGATTGAGCTTGCTCACCGCTTCACTGAGCGATATGCCCGAACGATAGACCAACCGATAGGCCTGCTTCAGTTCACGATAGGCCTGGGGGTCAGCGGTGAGACCCGCTCGCTGCAAGCCGATCTGATTGAGCCCCCGCACCTCAGCCGGATTGCCATTGACCAGGGTAAAGGGCGGCACGTCGCGATCGATGCGGCTGAGCCCGCCAATCATCACCAGCCGCCCAACCCGCACAAACTGGTGAACGCCTACCATGCCGCTAATCCGCGCACCCGACTCCACGTAGACGTGGCCCGCTAGCGCCACTGAGTTGGCGAGAATGACGTGATCCTCAACCACGCAATTGTGGGCCACGTGGGAGTAGGCCATCAGCAGGCAATTGCTGCCCACTAAAGTTACTGCCCCGGCATCGGTGGCCCGGTTAATGGTGACGTACTCCCGAATTAGGTTGTTGTCGCCAACAACCACCCGACTCATCGAGCCGTCGTACTTGAGATCCTGCGACTCCAAACCAATAGCCGCCCCAGGAAAAATTCGGTTTTGGGACCCAATCGTTGTTTGGCCATCAATCACTGCGTGAGCGCCAATTTCGGTGCCAGGGCCAATGCTTACCTGCTCACCGATCACCGCATAAGGGCCGATCTTGACGCTAGGGTGCACCTGAGCACCCTCGTGAACCACTGCTGTGGGATGAATCAGGGTAGTCAATGGCCCGCCTCCAAAACCCAGAGATTGCAACGTAGACACATGGTTTTCCTATTTCCCCTGGGGAGTTGTTGCCGGCTCCACCACAGAGAACATTAGCTCACCTTCGCAGACCAGTTGCCCATCGACCTCAGCTCGACCCCGCATTTTGCCAAACCGCTGCCGCTTTAGGGCCAACAGTTCTACGGTCATTACCAACTGATCCCCAGGCACGACAGGGCGACGAAACCGAACCTTGTCGATGCCGGCAAACACGCACAACCCCTGAACTCCTGGGATCTGCATCAGCACAATGCCCCCCACTTGGGCCATGGCCTCGACAATCAACACCCCCGGCATAATCGGGTGCCCCGGAAAATGTCCCTGAAAGTGAGGCTCGTTGAACGTGACATTTTTGATGCCAATGGCATGCTTAGCTGGAACATAGTCGATGATGCGATCGACTAGGGCAAACGGATAGCGGTGAGGCAGCAGGGCATGGATCTCTTCAGCGCTATAGCTAGTCTTGGGAACCGCCATCGGTTCCGCAGCTGAAGCGGCTTCAACGCCGTCCAAGGCCGTGGTCAGGGGGCTCGATGCAGTTGCGTCAATCACAATAGGTGAGTCAGTACAGTAAGGTGCAGCAGGCAAATATGCCTAGATTGATTTTGCCACTAGAGGGTGCCATAAACGAGAGCCGGTACCAGCGCCGCCGCTAACTCACCGTGGAGATGGTGGCTTGCCTTGTAGGCCACAATATGGGCCGTGGGCAAACTGCCCAACAGGCTCAGATCACCAATCAAGTCCAGCATTTTGTGGCGAGCCGGTTCGTTCTCAAACCGCAGGGGTGGATTCAGCCAGCCCTCTTCACCGCACACTAGAGCATTGTCAAGGCTACCCCCCTGGATCAAACCGCTGGCGCGCAGCTGCTCAATTTGGTGGGCCAAGCCAAAGGTGCGGGCCGGGGCAACGGTGGTGGCAAACCCCTCCAGGCCAAAGGGTTCGGCACTGGGTGACCAGCTAAACCACTGATTGCCAATCGCCGCCACCTCAAAGTCAATGCCGTAGGTAAACCGTGCTACTGAAGCCGGAAAAGCGGCGACAAAGGCATCACCCTGGTGAATTGTCACCGGCTGCTCTAAATGCGCTACAGTGCGAGGTGCCTCAAGCTCTTGCCGCCCCGCCTGGCGAATCGCCTCTACCCATCCCAGGGCTGACCCATCCAGCAAGGGCACCTCTGGGCCAGTAATATCAATGCGAACGTTGTCAATGCCCAACCCCACTAGGGCCGCCAACAGGTGCTCGACCGTGCGTACCGAGGCCTCCCCTTGGCAAAGCTCTGTCGATAGCACAGTTGGGTTTACCGCGGCGAGGCTAGCAGCCACCGAGGGTTGGCTCGGCAGATCGGTGCGAACAAAGAAACGCCCTTGGTCGGGTGCCGCTGGCCTCAAGGTGACCGTGGTTGCAAGGCCCGAATGGAGCCCTATACCCTGCCGGTCTACCACAGTGGCCAAGGTAGTTTGCCTGGCGGCTATGCCCCAGCTTGACTGGGTCGATCGCTCGAAGTCAAGACCTGTTTGCACCATTAAAAGCGCTCTCCAAACCCGAAGTGGATGCGGCCCTCGCCCTGATTGCTAAAGCCGTAGTCAACCCGCAGAGGACCCAGGGGAGTCGAAACCCGTACCCCAGCTCCATAGCCAATGCCGCTGCCGGGCTTACCCCGTGACGGACCAGGGGCACCGGGTACGGCATTGCCGCTGCCCAGGTCACTGCCAACATCTAGGAATAAAGCACCGCCCAAAAACGAAAACAGCGGAAAGCGATATTCGGCGGTGAATTGAGCATAGCTACGTCCACTCCCCACTTCGCCTTCGTCATAACCGCGAATGGAGTTGGTGCCGCCTAGAGTAAACGCCTCATAGGGGGGTAATTCGCCAACAATGGTGCCCGCCTGAAAGTTGAGGGCCAATGCCTGGGGGCCTTCAGCAAAGTTCAGCAGTCTGAGGGGAATGTAGTAGCTGTAGCTTCCCCGCAGCCGATTCATCAAGATGCTGCCCCGTCCTAGGGGCACCGACTGCTCGGTGTTGAGCCGCAGAACGCTGCCGCTGGTGGGGTTGAAGGCATCATTGCGGCGATCGAGAGTAGCACTGACAGGGAATGTCCAGAGGTCATCAACCCCACGACTGCTTGCCGTCAGGGGGTTGCCAGCGGCGTCTACAGCATTGACCCTACCATCGGCATCGCGAGCCGACACGTTTTGAATCAAAGTGCCTACCGCCACCGTCCAACCATTGTCAAAGGGACGACTAAAGGTAATGCCGGTGCCCAGGCGGCGAATGCGCACCTGATCGCCGTTAGCTAGGTTGATGGGGTTAGGGCCGTCCTCAAAATTGAGGTTGTTGGCTGAACGAGCAAAGGCGTTAACAGTGTAGGAAGTCCGGAAAGGATCACCCGCAATCCAAGGGTCCGTAAAGGACACGTCAAACAGAATGTCTCGGGTGCTGAGCTGAGCCTCAGCGCTGAATTTTTGGTTGTTGCCGCCAAAGTTGTCCTGGCGGAAGCTGACTGTGCCGAAGAGATCGCCAGTAAAGTTAAAGCCTAGACCAGCCGCTACAGAACCTGTGTTGCGCTCAGATACGTTGACGATCAGCTTAACTTTGCGAGGGTCGTCTTCGGCAGGTTCTAGCCCGGGTACCACATCCTCAAAAATTCCCAGGCCAAACACCCGCTGAAAATCTTGCTCAATGCGGGCCTGGTTGAACACTTCGCCGGGCTCGGTCTCAAACTCGCGGGTAATGATAAAAGGCCGAGTTCGTCCCCGGACTGGGTTGCCCTCCTCGTCAACAGCCTGACCAAGGTCGTTGATATAACGCACCTCGATGCTTTCAATTACCCCTTCTGCTACCTCTAGGGTGACGACCCCGTCGGGTGAGACCTGGGGAGCAGCAACCACCTGGGCTAGCACGTAACCCTGGTCTTGGTACCACTGGTTGAGCTCTAGAATTCCTTCTTGAAAGTCAATCAGGTTGATGATCTCACCCTTCTGTTCGTCGAAGATATCATCGACGATGGTTTGGGGCAGGACTTCGTTACCCTCCAGCCGCACGTCGGTGAGCACCGGGTTGGGCTGCACCAAGAAGGTGACTCGCACCCCTAAATCAGTGTCTTCGGGCTGGGCATCGACATCGGCGAAGTAACCGGTGGCAAAAATGCTGTTGATGTCTTGCTGAAGCTGGGTACGGGTAGTTGTGCGCCCGGCTTGGGTTTCAATTACGCTGTAGATCAAGTTCTCAAGGGACGGATCGAGTTCGCCTTGATTGGGTTGCACCTGAACTTCGGCGACTAGAACTCGGGGCTCTTCAACCTCTGCGGCTGGTTCTTCAGGAGCTTCTTCAGCAGGCTCGTCGGCTTCCTCATCGGCGGGTGTGGCTTCAGGAGTCTCGGGTTGCTCTTGCGTGGGGGCTGGCTGGGGCTGGCTACGGCGCTGCACGGCTCCATCTAGGATGCGCTGGGCCTCTTCGGGGCTGATTTCGCGCTGGGTGCTCGGAGTTTGAGCCAGCTGAGCACTCTCTAGCTGGGCCCTCTGTTCAACACTAGACTCTGAGCTAGTGGCGGGCGAGAGGGCAGTGGCAGCATCTGCGGCGGCCTCACCTTCAATAGAACGGTAGCCGTCGATCGCACTCTGGAGGTTTTCGGCGACTGGGCTAGGGCCGAGGTCGGGCTGAACCTGGTCAAAGTCGATAGTGCTGGCGGGATCGGAGATACCTATAACAGGCTCAGCCAGGGCATCAGCACTTTGGCTATAGCCTGGTTCGAGGGTCTCCGAGGGTTCAGCTGCGGAGGAATCTGCCTGCACGACAAATTCTGGGGCGACTGGATCGGCGTGGGCCGGGGCAGCAATCAGCCCTACCAGCCCAGAGGTGGCCAACACGGCCAATAAATAATTAGGAGAAACCCGCATCTAAACACACCTGCTAAACACGTCCACACACCAATCAAGGACCCTCTCCCGGGCTGAGAGCCAGGGAAAACTGCCCTGGGCGGGCCACTGCCCCCACAATCGGACAAATTCTACCGCATTGATGGTGCTAATTCTTGGCCGATTGTGCCGCCACCTTTTCTAGCACACGCTGGTAAGCTGCTTCGACTTGGCCCAGATCTTGCCGAAAGCGATCTTTGTCGAGCACCCGTTGAGCTTCGTCGTCGGTGGTTTGATCCCATAGACGGCAGGTGTCAGGGCTAATTTCGTCGCCCAGCAAAATCTGCTGTTGGGTATCGAGGCCAAACTCCAGCTTGAAGTCAACCAGGGTGATAGCGCAACCCATGAAGAAATCCGTCAGGATTTGATTGATTCTGAGGGCAAGACGGCGCAGAGTGGCGATCTGTTCCTCACTGGCGATTGCCATGGCGCGAATGCGATCGCCCGTCAGCAGCGGATCACCCAGTGCGTCGTCCTTATAATAGAACTCCACCAGCGGCGGATCGAGGCGCTGGCCTAGGGGCAGACCGGTCTGCTTGCAGAGGCTGCCCGCCGCCAAATTTCTAACGACGACTTCGAGGGGAATGATCTGGAGGGCTTTGACCCGCATGGTGCGATCGCCCGTCGTTTCTAACCAGTGGGTCTCAATGCCTGCTGCCTCAAGCTGCTTAAACAGATAGGTGGAGATAGCGCAGTTGATCTGCCCCTTACCGACTATCTGGCCCTTCTTTTGGGCATTAAAAGCGGTAGCGTCGTCTTTAAAGTAGGTCAGCATCACTGCCGGGTCGTCGGTGGCGTAGATAATTTTGGCCTTGCCTTCGTAGAGTTTTTCGCCAAAAGATTCACCAGGGGCCATAGTCGTGGGGCGGTATCAGGGACATCCCATACTAGCGTCCTCGGGGGTGGATAGGTGGATGGGTAGATGGGTGAATGAGCTAGTTCTACTTTCTACTCATCCACTCCCCTACTCGCTACCCATCCACTCCCTTACTCCCCCGTCGCGCTGTACCCTTAGTTAAGTAACTGTCACCATCGCGCAACGCTCCATGGCCACCATCAACGACAACTATCTCAAGCTTAAAGCGGGCTACCTATTCCCCGAAATTGCTCGCCGGGTCAGCGCCTTTGCCGAGGCCAACCCCGACGCTCCGATTATTAAGCTGGGCATTGGCGATGTGACTGAGCCCCTGCCCGAAGCCTGCCGCACCGCCATGGTCAAAGCGGTGGAAGACATGGGCGATCGCACCTCCTTCCACGGCTACGGCCCTGAGCAGGGCTATCTCTGGCTGCGCGAAAAAATTGCCCAGCACGACTTTCAAAGCCGAGGCTGCGACATTGATGCCAGCGAAATCTTTATCTCCGACGGCTCCAAGTGCGACTGCGGAAATATTCTCGATATTTTTGGCAGCAACAACTCCATCGCCGTCACCGACCCGGTCTACCCCGTCTATGTCGACACTAATGTGATGGCAGGCCACACCGGCCCCGCCAACGAAAACGGCGAGTACGGCGGCCTCACCTACCTGCCGATCAGCGCCGCCAATGCCTTCACCGCCAGCATCCCCCACGAAAAAGTAGATCTGATCTACCTTTGCTTCCCCAACAACCCCACCGGGGCGGTCGCCAGCAAAGAGCATTTGCAAGCCTGGGTCAACTACGCCCGCGCCCACGGCTCAATCATTCTGTTTGATGCTGCCTACGAAGGCTTTATCACCGACCCCACCATTCCCCACTCCATCTATGAGATTGAGGGAGCGCGAGAATGTGCGATCGAATTTCGCTCTTTCTCTAAGAATGCAGGCTTCACCGGCACCCGCTGCGCTCTGACGGTAGTGCCCAAAACCCTGATGGGCAAAGCCGACGACGGCACCGAAGTTGCCCTCCACGGCCTGTGGAACCGCCGCCAATCCACCAAGTTCAATGGCGTCTCCTACATCGTGCAGCGCGGGGCCGAGGCGGTTTACTCTCCTGAAGGTCAGGCTCAAACCAAAGCCCTAATCGACTTTTATATGGAGAACGCTCGCATTATTCGCGAGCAGCTCACCGCCGCGGGCATTGCCGTCTACGGCGGCGTCAACGCTCCCTATGTATGGGTGAAAACCCCCAACGACCTGAGCAGCTGGGACTTTTTCGATAAGCTGCTGCACACCTGCCATGTAGTCGGCACCCCTGGCTCGGGCTTTGGGGCCGCAGGCGAAGGTTACTTCCGCATCTCAGCCTTCAACAGCCGCGACAACGTGAACGAAGCCATGCGCCGCGTCACTGAGAAATTCCGAGTGTAGGACAAATCAATGAGGCTTCTGTCGGGTGGGCAGTGCCCACTAGCTAGCCTTTTGACCCAATCAAACCTCCTTTAGAGCACCGCTAAGGAAAACTTCCATGCTCACCATCGCGCTACCTAAGGGCGGCATGCTCAAAGACAGCATTCGCCTACTACAAGCTGTTGGCCTCGACTTTAGCCTGTTCCTCGACAGCGCTAATCGCCAGCTGCAAATTACCGACGCCTCGGGCCAGGCGACAGGGCTACTGGTGCGCGCCCAGGATGTGCCCGTCTATGTGGAATACGGTCAAGCGCAGCTCGGCATGGTCGGCTACGACGTACTGCGCGAGAAAAAGCCCGCTGTAGCCCACTTGGCTGACTTAGGTTTTGGCGGCTGTCGTCTGTCGGTGGCCGTCAAAACCACCAGCCCCTATCGCTCGGCCCTAGATTTGCCCGCCCACAGCCGAGTCGCCTCTAAGTACGTCAACTGCGCCCGCGACTACTTTCAAAGCCTGGATCTACCGGTGGAAATTGTGCCCCTCTACGGCTCGGTGGAGCTGGGACCTATTACGGGCATGTCCGAGGCGATCGTCGATCTAGTTTCGACGGGCAAAACCCTGAAGGAAAACAACCTGATGGAGCTAGAGGTGCTCTACCACAGCACTGCCCGACTGATTGCCCACCCGCTAAGCTATCGGGTCAACCCCTACGGTCTAAAGGATTTGATCGATCGGGTGCGCACCCAGGCAGAGGCGGTGACCGTGTAGGAAGTCTCGCTTGATAGGTTAGTTTCAAAAACCGCAAAGCCCTCTGTCTTTTCGACAGAGGGCTTTGTGTAATGCAACGAGCGATGGAAACCTGACCGGCGATCGCACCTCATTCAGCTGAGCGGCTTGTAGGTTAGCAGCGATACTACAACAAAGGCCATTAGCCCCAACAGCGGCCTAGTCAGGCTATTATCAACCCCAAATATCGTCGGCATCAGCGTAAACATCAAGCGATCGCCCGGTAGGATGTAAAACATCGCACTCTAAAAGCTGCCGTCATGTTTATCGACTACATCACCCTCATGCTGATCAACATGGTGGCCGGGCTGGTGCTGCTAGCCGACTTTGTCTATCACGGGCTAGATGGGGCCAACCTGAAACGGTGGATACCAGGCTTTGGGCTGGTGGGGGCGATCGCCCTAGTCACTGGCCTGCACATGGTCTTAACCTGGCCCGTGCCGAGCAGCTTCAACATTTCCTTTGGCGAAACCACAGTGCTGTTTGGGGGGCTTTATTTGGCCACTGCGATCGCGATCGCTCAGGGCTGGGATTTGCTTTCGCTGGCAGTCTACGCTTTTTTTGCCGGCCTTACCGCAGTCGTCATAGGGGCACGCATCATTAATCTGGGTCAAACCCAACAGCCATTAGTAGCTGGGCTAGGCTTTATTCTGACAGGATTAGGCGGGGTACTGGCAGCCCCTACCCTGGTGTACCTGCGTGGCAACAAAGGCTGGCGCATCCTGGGGACTGTAGTCCTGCTGGTGGCAGCGCTGGTATGGGCATTTGTTGGCTTTCTAGGCTACTGGGGCCATCTAGACGTTTTCAGCGATTGGCAGCCTCCCCTGATGCGAGGCGAGCCTTAGCAATCTTGCAAACCGCAGCTCTAGCTACCAGAACGACTTTAAAAGAAAGCTTTGCCTAAGCTGTGGGCAAAGCAGCGAAAGAGAGCGGCAAAAGCGCCTCCATCCCAGGAACAGCAAGTCCAGGGTAGACTTTCATGGCTCTAGGCTTAATCTTTGTTTACAATCAAGACAAGCCCTTAGCCCATCCTGCCATGCTGCTTCAGCCCAATCAGCGCACTAAGCTCGACGAGTCTAGCGACACCGCTTTCTACGATGCGCCCCGCTTCGTAACCCATGTAGACGATGGCTTCATTCAGCAGCTCACGGATCTCTACCGTGAACGTTTGACCCCCAACAGCCGTGTCTTCGACATGATGAGCAGCTGGGTCTCACACCTGCCCAAAGATATGGTTTTTGAGTGGGTTGAAGGCCATGGCCTAAACGCCGAAGAGCTGGCCAAAAATCCCCGCCTCAACCACTATTTCGTGCAAAATCTCAACGAAAACCCAAAGCTGCCGCTGGATGACCAGTCCTTTGATGCAGTGCTCAATACGGTGTCGGTGCAGTATCTCCAGCAGCCTGAGGTGGTGTTTGGCGAAATCTACCGCATTCTCAAGCCGGGCGGCGTTGCCATTGTTAGCTTCTCAAACCGCATGTTTTACCAGAAGGCGATCGCCGCCTGGCGCGACGGCAGCGAAACCCGTCGGGTCAATCTGGTCAAAGGTTATTTTGGCTCTGTACCCGGCTTTAGCAACCCAGAAGTAGTGACTCACACCCCCAGCGTTCCCGCCATTCTGCAAATGCTCGGTATGCCCGGCGGTGACCCCTTCTATGCCGTCATTGCCGAACGGATGGAACCGCTGGTCTAGCTAGCCCTGGACTCGGTGTCAAAGGTTTCAGACTAAGCGCCAAACAGCACGAGGGTGCGATCGCTAATTGCTTGCAGATTGCGGCTCAGGTCGTTGCGGATATGCCGCTCGATCAGTGCCACTGGCATCGCCCGGGGAGGCCGAATCACCAGATCATAGCCTAGGCAAACTGCCTCACCAGCGGCATCTTTCACTGGTTCTAGCGTCCACTTGCCCTCAAACTGGCGAAAGTCACCCTCCACCATAGTAAAGCGCAGTTCCTTCGGGAAGGCCTCGACCATATCCAGCACCACACGGGCGCAAAACTTGATGTTGAGAAAGCACTGGGAGCCGATCTGCTCCAGTCGAATGCCACCGTTAGGATGGCTCAACCGCTGACTGTGGGAGAGATTGGGGATAAAGCTCGACAGGTTGTTGTAGTCTGTCAGCACCTGCCAAACCTGATCGGCCGTAGCAGGAATCTGGGTTGACGCCAAAATACGGCGCTGCTGTCCCTCCAGCTTCTCGGTGTGGATGGTGACACCTGGTGCCTGCGCAGAAACCTCAGCACCTAGGAGCGCTGGTTCAAAGTTGGGGATTTCGGGGGTTGTCGCAGTCATGGGTCAAAACCAGCCGTTAAGGGTGTAGTTTGGCCAGGCCACCACGCCTGTGCCCAGAATACCAGCAAAATTTACTGGCATGGTGTTGCCCCGATGAATTGTTGCCCTATGAATTAGGGATAGATTTGTCATGGCGTTCAAACTCAAGGGTAAAACAGGTTTGCCAGAGTTGGGCGTCGATTGGCTGGCTCGACACCTTTATAGTGCCCCCCAGTTGCTCCACAAGCCCACGGGCTAGGGCAAGGCCGGTACCGGTACCAGCAATGCCATCTTTGGTGGCCTTGGAACCTCGCCGAAACTTGTCAAAAACATGGGGCAAGTCCTCTGCCTCAATGGCCGCCCCCAAATTACTAACTTGCAGAGTGACCCGTCCCTCTTGGGCCTGGTTGTCAGCTAGGGCAAAGGTCACAACCGTTTTTGGGGTTGAATACTTGCGGGCGTTGCTCACCAGCTCTTTCAACACTTTGGTCAGCCGCTCTGGGTCGGTGGCTAGCAATACCGGCTTAGACGGTAGCTGTAGTGCCAGCGTTAGCTGAGCCTGGTGAAACTGTTCCTGAGACTGTTTGGCCAAATCCGTGAGCAACTGCCCTAAATCTGTAGATTGGCGAACTTCTGCAGGGGCCTTAGACTCCAGAGTTTGCAGCATCAGCAGGTCGTTCACCAAGTTGATTTCGCGGGTGCACTGCTGTTCCAAAATATCCAAATACATGGCCGATCGCTCCGGGGTGAGATCGGGGCGGCGCAGCATGCGAATAGCCAACATCATGCTGGTGAGGGGGGTGCGTAGCTCGTGGTTAAGGGTGCTGAGAAAGTCTTCTTTGAGGTAGTTGAGATAGCGCAGCTGCTCGGTGTTGCGCTGGGCTTGCCCTTGAAGGTAATGCTGATGGAAAGCGATCGCGCCTATGCTGGCCAAGTTAGCTTGGGCGGTAGGCTCCACGCTCTGCCCCCCAGCTCCCAGCAGTAGCATCGCGCCCTGCAGCCCTGCCCCATCCACGGCAATGGCGGTGCAGTGCGCAATGGTGCGTAGCCAGGTAGGTGTCTCTGCTTCATTCCGCAACAGCGCTGCCAGCCCCTTCTGCCAAGACAGCCGAGCTTTGCCTGCCGCTTGGTCAATGGTTTGTTGAATGAGTTCTGATGCCACTTGGCGCTGCCGATCTGGGGTCGAGCCGCTTTTGGCATCACCAAGTTGGTGGTTAACAGAGGTTCTCCCCTGGCGCCAACAGGTGTAAGTCAGCCCGTGGTCAGGATAGTGGCAGAGCAGTAGGCAAGCCCCTGCTCCCAAATGGGTGCCCAGCACCTCCGCCAAAGACGGCAAGATGTCGGGCTCGTTGAGCGTAGCAGCTAGGGCGTGAACCAAGGGCCAGGTTTCGCGCCCTTCACAAAGATGGGTAGAGGTAGACGCTAACCCCTCGGGAGGGCGAGCCTGGAACAAAACTGTCGGATTTTCCGAAGCCATGGGCAATCGTCCAGCGAAGTATTCCTAACCTCCTGAGTCGGGGGTGGGGCTTGGGCTAGCCTGACCTCACCCTCGACTACTCCTAGCCTATCTACTAGCCTGCAAGGCAGTATCCGTGAATACGCCAATTTTTTGATCGCCTTCGCTCCGTAAGATCCGCAATCTCTACCGCGATGGCCGAAGGCTGGTCCTTGATCATCGCAAGGTTCAGCGCTACATCTTCTTCACAGGCCGATGACGTTGCCTCTACCCTAATCGTCAGCAGGACATTAGTATTAATGAAGTCAACGCTGGGGATGGCTAGACTTTTGCTACCCTGGCAAAAATTCCTTTCCTAGCGGGTTCCTATGGCACGGTCAAAGCAACCTTCGGCTTCTCCAGTAATTGGCACCGTTAAGGGGCCGGGGGAAAACGGCAACCAGTATGTGTTCATTACCGCCGACAACCGTCAGGTCAAAATCGGTGAGTTTGTCTACTACACCGTCGATCTAGCGGATATCCCCAGCGCCCAGATTCTAGGAAAGATCTCCGATCGCCGCCTGATCGACCACCTGCCCGATCGCATCTTTGCTGACCCTGATATCAACCCTGAGGCGATCGCGGCCCTGGTTGGCTTCGCCCATCCCAATCCTGAAATCTACGAGGTCACTGTCGATGTGGTGGGTCATTTTCACCCTGCCCTAGGCTTTATGAACCCTCGCATCGCCCCCGATCCAGGGGCCAAGGTCTGTCTAGCCGACGACGAAAGCCTGCGCCAGATTATTAATAAGAAACAACCCAAAGAGGTGGGCTCTGCCGAAATCGGCTCCTTACTGCTGCGTCCCGGCGGGCGGGTGCCCGTAACGCTGGATGTGAAAGAGCTGGTGAGTACCCACATGGCGATCTTGGCGGGCACTGGCTCGGGCAAAAGCTACACGGCGGGGGTACTGATTGAAGAATTGCTCAGCCCCTACAACCGGGCGGCGGTGCTGATCTTTGACCCCCACGGCGAGTATGGCACCCTAGCCGACATGCGCGGCCACCCCAGCTTTGCCAGCGACGACGGCTACAGCCCTGAGGTCAAGCTGCTTACCCCTGACGACATTCGCATTCGAATGTCGTCACTGGATTACTACGACATTCTCACCCTGCTGCCCGATATGAGCGATCGCCAGCAGGCAATTCTCAACAAAGCCTTTAGCCTGTTGGGCAAGCACAAATTTGGCGAACACCGCTGGGATGTGCAGGATCTGATCTCGGCTTGCTACGAGTCAGACCGCACCACCGACGACGAGGGCAACGAGAAAACCGGCTCGTCGGCTCCAGCCCTGGAGTGGAAGCTGGGCAAACTGGAGCGATCGGACTACTTCCACCGCATGGAGCACCTGGCCCCAAAGGATCTGTTCGCCCCCGGCCAAGTTACCGTGCTGCAAATGAACGAGATCAGCCAAGAGGAGCAGCAGGTGATCTGCGCTGCTGTACTGCGCCAAAGCTACCAGGCTCGCATCAACACCGCCAAAGATAAAATTTCTGCTGATGACGAAAATTACCTGCCCTACCCAGTGTTCATTTTGATCGAAGAGGCCCACCGCTTTGCCCCAGCCAATGAACCGGCCCGTTGCAAACAGGTGCTGCGCACCATTCTCAGCGAGGGCCGCAAGTTTGGTATGGGCGTAGGGTTAATTACCCAGCGCCCCGGCAAGCTCGACTCCGACGTGCTCAGCCAGTGCATGAGCCAGTTCCTCATGCGTATCGTCAACCCAGTGGATCAGGACAGCCTCAAGTATGGGGTTGAAGCCGCTGGGCGCGATCTATTAAAAGAATTGCCGTCCCTGACCAAGGGCCAGGTGATTGTCTCGGGAGCCTGCGTCAATACTCCGGTGCTCTGCCAGGTGCGCAAGCGATTGACCAAGCACGGCGGCGAAACTATGAATGCTCCAGAGGCCTGGCTCAGCCACTTTCAAGGCCACCGTCAGCAGGCCCGCCAGCTAGAAAAAGCCGCTCCTGCTAGCACTGGCAAAAAGGCCGAAACCTTCAGTGGTGTGAGTATTGAGTAGACATTAGCCAGCAACCTAGGTGTTAAGCAAACGCTTAGGTTGTGAACTGAATCAATCCCGCCCACTGAGGGCGCGGGCAGTTTCGCGGGATTCTTGCTTGCGCTTGAGGCTTTCGCGCTTGTCGTGGAGCTTTTTACCCTTGGCTAGGGCGATGGTAGCTTTGACCCACCCCCGCTGGAGATAGAGCTTAAGCGGCACCAGGGTAAGCCCCTTTTGCTCGACTTTACCGATCAGCTTGCGAATTTCATCGCGGTGCAGCAGCAGTTTGCGGGTGCGCTTGGCCTCGTGGTTGTAGGCCTTGTTGGTCATGGTGTGGGGCGAAATATGCACGTTGTGCAGCCACAGCTCCCCGTCTTTGATTAGGGCATAGCCATCGCGCAGGTTAACCTTACCCTGGCGAATTGACTTTACCTCTGAACCCATCAGCTCTAATCCAGCTTCATAGGTTTCAAGAATTTCGTACTCATGACGGGCCTGGCGGTTGTCGCTAACAATTTTGTATCCATCACTTGAATCGGCCACGGTGTGTCCTCCTATTCCACCACCACCCGCCATTCGTGCAGTTCATACTCGACACAGTGATGCTGAATCAGTGGGTCGGCAGCCACAATGGCGCGGGCTTCATCGATAGAATTGGCCCGAAATAACAGCATACCACCCCCATATTCGGCCCAGTAACCGCTCTTAGCGGCATGGCCTTGGGAAATAAGACCTTTGACGTAGGCTACGTGGGCTGGTACATGCTGGTCAAAGATGGCTTTGTTAACGACACCTTTTTCGATTTTAACGAACCAGGGCATAGCAGAAAGTTTGTCTTACAGCTGGCCTAGGGTAGATCGACTTGGAGATCGTCATCGCTACCCAGATGGATAGTTTTTACCCAACGCAGTCGCTTGGGCCGTACCGACAGGCGCATCGTCATGGTAGCGATGACCAGTAGCCAGTGCAGCATGTACAGGTTACCCCACAAGGTTTGTAGACCACTCACCCAAACGGGCTGTTGCCGAATACGTCGCAACCCGCAAAACATACCCACTATGGACAGCGTCAGCACCAGGCTCGATACGGGCAAGAACAGCGGCATGCGGTGGCGCAGCATGGCCATGGCAAAGTCGGGCAGAGCCACCGCAGGCAGGCCGTACTGAATCACCCAAAAGGCTGCCATGTCAAAGGTTTTGGCCGGAGGCAAGCGGTGCTGGGTAATTAGCCGCCAGTAGTCAAGGTAGCGCTGGTAGCCCCCTTCAGCCCAGCGGTTGCGCTGGTGCCAGAGGGCCAGAGGTCGCTCAACCCCCTCTTCGCCCACGGCGGGATGCAGCAAAAACTGAATCTCCCAACCGCTGAAGTGCAGGCGTAGGGTTAAATCGAGGTCGTCGGTAATGGTTTCTTCGTTCCAGCCACCGCACTGAGCTAGGGCAGCCCGCCGCACAAACTGGCCGTTACCCCGCAGTTCGCCGATACCGCCGAGGCTAATGCGCTGCTGCTGAAAATAGCTATCAAGGGCCATTTCGGCTTGCTGACCACGGGTCCAAAGATTTTTAGCTCGGTTGACCACAGCTTTCTGTAGCTGCACAGCACCAACCTCAGCTTGGTCAAACAAGGGTACTAGGTGGCGCAGTAGGTCTTTGGGCACACGGGCATCGGCATCAAATACGCCAATGATGTCGCCTTTGGTATTAGGCCATACCTGGTTAAGTGCCCCTGACTTACCCCCGCTGGACCCAGCGGGGCGGCGCAGTATCCGCAGCTGGGGATAACGGGTGGTGAGTTTTTGCAGACGCTGATGGGTGCCGTCGGTGCTGTTGTCGTCGATGATCCAGACCTCATATCGGCAGGCGGGATACTCCAGCTGGCAAAGGGCTGCAACCAAGGGTTCTATGACGGTTTCTTCGTTTTTAGCAGCCACCAGAAGAGAGACGTAGGGCCAAGCGTCCCAGGGGGAGCTTGCGATCGCCGCAGATCGACCTTCAACAATCGCATCACCACCGTGAGAGACCTCTTGGGTGATCGAGGGCAGCGGCGGCGGCGGCAGCAAAGGTCTGCCCCACAAAATTCGCAGCGCGTGGGTGATGAGAATGGCCGTTAACCCTAGCACTACCCAACTGCCCCAAGAGACTAGGTGCAGCACAACGGTAAGGCCCCACAGCACACTCAAGGTCAGAGCCGCCTTGGAACGCCGACCGGCAAATCCCGGAAAATCTTCGATTTCCAAATCTTTGATCGGAGTGTGGAAGCGCCTAGGGGAAGAGCGTCCGGGAAAATCAACCATGAACTCAGAGTAGGGATCACAACAAAAAACGACGGTGGCTAGACCACATCACGGATCAGCACCTCATGCCAAGTACGGCCTAGGTCTATCATCCTCGATTTTGCGGAAAATTTTAGTGATACACCCAATACCATCCTGGGGAATGCTAGTTCTAGGTCGCGTCATCGTTAGCAACCCGGCAAGGTAAGTATCCAGTATCCTAAGCATCTAACCTCGATGACCGTCCGAATATTCGTTTGTTGAAATTTGACCTAAGGCCAGACCCATGAGTTTGACGTTTGAGGCAATTCAGCCCGCAGGCAAGCAGGATATCAGCGTTTACATGCCCTATTACCAGGGCAATAAGCGTAACGCGCTGCCTTACGCCATTTCTCTATATAAACAGGGCAATCTGGAGGGGGAGCGACAAATTGAGGGGAGCGATAGTATTGCCTTTGTAGCTACCTGGAATGTGTCTGTACTACCGGCAGACTTGACCCGTTGTCGCATGCAGTTTGAAGGTGATAGCGATCTCAGCTACGAAATTACGATGGCGACCTTTGAGTTTGTGGATTTTTTGTTTGACGTGATTGTGGCGCTGCGCCAAAAGCGCCCAGCAGATTTTTCCCAAGGGTTTTATCGCAAGCTGTTGCGATTGGATGAGTAGGGTAACCGCAAGGCCAGTGAGGTTCTAGGGATAGGTTGAGCGGAGGGGCAGTGAGATGCCTAACGCTGACATCCCTATAAGGTGGCAGAATGGGGGTGGTGCTGTGCCCACTGGCCTGGTTGACTAGGGTGCTCTGTAGTCGTTGGGGTCGGGGAGCAGTGCATTACCCCATGGAGGACTTGTGGCGTGCCCAGTTCAGCAAAGCGTTTGGTGATTGGTTCAACCGAGTCGTATAGCGGCAAATCGGCAATTTTACTGGGTGTTGGGCTCCAGCTTCAGGGGTTGGGCATGGATGTTGGGTTTGGTAAACCCATGGGCAACTCGACCAACGGGGATGGAAAGGATCCGGATCTAGACTTCATTGTTGACACGCTAGGGCTGTCAGCGGCGCGATTTTACCCTCCGGCTATTTCGTTGACCGAAGCTACTGTGGCCGATCGCCTAGCGCTGAACGGTCAGCCTCCAGCAAGCTACAGCTTGCTGGACTATACCGAGCAGCGGGGCGAAGACTTACTGCTGCTGGAAGGGCCTGGCAATCTCACTGAGGGGACGCTGCTGAACCTGTCTGTGGCCCACATTGCTGCCGATATTGACGCCGCGGTGCTGTTAGTGACGCGCTACGATTCGCTGCTGCTGGTCGATCGCCTGCTGGCTGCTAAGGCTCAGCTGGGGTCGCACCTGATTGGAGTGATTATTAACGATGTGCCTACGGATGCGGTAAAGGCCTGCGCTGAGCTGGCCCGTCCCTTCTTAGAAAACCAGGGAATTCCGGTGCTGGCGGTGCTGCCGCGCTCGCCCATTATGCGCAGCATTACCGTGCGCGAGATTGTCGCTCGGCTTGATGCTGAGGTGCTGTGCTGCTCTAACCGCCTTGACCTAATGGTGGAGACTCTCACCATCGGAGCCATGAACGTGAACTCAGCCCTGCGGTATTTCCGCAAAGCCACCAACATGGCGGTGGTGACCGGGGGCGATCGCACCGACATCCAGTTTGCGGCGTTGGAAACCTCTACCCAGTGTTTGGTGCTAACGGGCCAAATTCCCCCTTCCCGGGAGATCTTAGAGCGCGCCTCAGACTTGGAAGTACCGATTGTCTCCGTTGACTCTGACACCTTGTCTACGGTGGAGCGCATTGACGAGCTGTTTGGCCAAGTGCGCCTGCATGAGCCTATTAAGGTACAGTGCATTCAAGAGTTGGTAGCTACCAACTTTGACCTAGACCGTCTGCTGCACTTGCTCGAGCTCAAACTGCCGGTTTCGGCCACCTGAGGTCTGCTGACCTGGGGACAGAGTGTAGCCTAACCCGGTTGGTCTGATACAATGAAGCGCGTTATTCTCGCATTCGGTGCAGCCTTTGAGTCAGTCCATGGAAGCGTCGCTCGAATCCGCTAAAGTCGACACGTTTTTGCAGGAACTTGCGGCTATTCAACAGTCAGGTTCCAAGCGGGTGGCTATTTTGGGGTCGCGCCATGTGCCGATTACCCACCAGCAACTCATCGAGCTGATGACCTATGCGCTGGCCCTCGGGGGTAATCGCATCATCACCTCGGGGGCGACTGGCACCAACTCCGCCGCCATTAAGGGAGCAATGCAGGCCGATCCCAACCTGCTCACTGTAATTTTGCCCCAGAGCCTAGAACGCCAGCCTCGCGAGTCGCGCGATCAGCTAGAGCAGGTCATGCACCTGGTCGAGAACCCGGCCAACGATGCCATGTCTCTGGCAGAGGCGAGTTCGCTGTGCAACCAGGAGATTATTTCTCGCTGTCAACAGCTAGTCTGCTTTGCCTTTCACGACAGCCATACTCTGCTGAAAACCTGCCAGGATGCGGAAGACCAGCGCAAGATTGTGACGCTGTTTTACTTCGACTAACGATTGGAGTTACAGCAAAAAAGTTATTGAGGACAATAATTCATGGCATCTTTGCTGTCTATGCCGGGGTTTTTGCTGGTTAGCATTGGGCTGGCAGCTTTGCTAGTCTATCTACCCTTTCTAGTCGTGGGCTACGGGCGGTTTGCGGTGGGCTACGACCAGACCGCCCCTCGGACCATGCTGGCCAAGTTGCCCCCCTATGCACAGCGGGCTACCTGGGCCCACGAAAATGCCTTTGAATCAATGATTTTATTTGCCCCGGCGGCGCTGATGGCCTATGTCACCCAACAGCAGTCAGGGCTGGCGTTGGGGGCCGCGATCGCCTACCTCGCTGCCCGCACTCTGTACCCGGTGGCCTACATTGCGAATGTGCCGCTCGGGCGATCGCTGATGTTTGGGGTCGCCAACCTGAGCACCTTCACCCTCTATGTCTTGAGCTGTCGGTCGGCCTTGATGTAGTCTGTTGGTGCGCAGATACTCAACGGTACCTATGGCTTCTAGCTTTTCCTTTGATATCGTCAGCGATTTCGACCGCCAAGAACTGGTCAACGCCCTTGACCAAACCCGGCGGGATGTGATCAGTCGTTACGACCTGAAAGACACTAAAACCTCCATTGAGTTGGCGGACAGCACCATCACCATCGAAACCGCCAGCGACATGACCCTGGACGCGGTCAAAGATTTGTTGTATCAGAAAGCAGCCAAGCGCAATCTTTCCCTCAAGATCTTTGAGTTCGGTGATGTGGAAGCAGCCAGCGGCACCCGCGTACGCCAGACCATCACCCTCAAAAAGGGCATCGAGCAGGAGATGGGTAAGCAGATTACTAAGCTGATCCGCGACAACCTCAAAAAGGTGACCGCTGCGATTCAAGGGGATGCGGTGCGGGTTACTGGCAAGTCTAAGGATGACCTGCAACAGGCGATGCAGCTAGTAAAGCAGGAAGACTGGCCCGTGGCGGTGCAGTTTACCAACTATCGGTAGAAACCATTGGTAGGGCGATCGCCCCGCACCCCCTGGGCACGCTAAAGAATGCTGCCCAGGGAGCATCCTGCCATGACCGCCGAACTTACCAAGACCGAACTGGGCACCCTGGGTGAAACCCTAGTGGCCAACTGGCTAACGACCCAGGGCTGGCGACAGTGCGATCGCCAGTGGCACTGTCCCTGGGGCGAGCTCGATCTGGTAATGGCCTGGGGATCCGCTAACCCCAGCGGTCAGCTCACCTTTGTCGAAGTCAAAACTCGCAGCCAGGGCAACTGGGATGCCTACGGCCTGATGGCAATTACCCGCAGTAAGCAGGCCAAACTTTGGAGAGCTGCCCAGCTCTACTTGCTCAAGCATCCCCAGTGGGCCGAGGCCACCTGCCGATTTGACGTGGCCCTGGTGGCCTGCCGCCGTGGTCAGCAACCGCCAACCAACCCTGCCAAGCACCTTTCAGTGGATGATGTTCGCTATCTAACGCTGCAAGACTACATCGAAAATGCCTTTGACGTGCCCAGTTGCTAAAGACCGTAGGATTAGCAAAACCGGGATTCTTAAGTAAATAATAATGCCCCATTAACAGCATTCGAGCATTCATAGTCTAAGCTGCTATATAGAGGTATAGTCGTTGTCCTGCCTCTATCCCTAGCGTCTGCATCCAGCCAGTGGGCTAGAGCAGGCTGCCTACCGTACTTCCCAGTTCGCTGTTTCTCTGGGAATGCCCTATGACCAAGTTTGCAATTTACGTCTGCCCGACCGGAAGCCTAGCCGAGCAGATCAAGCGGTTCTTAGCCGAGCACAGAGAGACAGCAGCCCCCCTTCAGCAAGGCCCAGATGCCTGCTGCTTGCTAATTGAAGGCTTTGAAGAACAGTCTGGTGCGGCCCCGATCTATACCCGCAGCCTCGATCGCGCCTACAACCGCGGCCTAAAAGCGCGCCCCACTCCGGTGGTGACCCTAGAAGGTCTAGTAGTCAAACCCGACTGGAGTGGTCTGGCGATTACCTCTCCTTGGCTGAAGCAGGTGATGGTGAATTTTGCCTGCACCGTGAAGTCGCCCACCCGCAAAATGCCTCTCCGCATTCAGGATGAGCTGGGTTTACCCCTGGCCTATGGCTCTAACCGCAAAGACAATAAGGCCATAGTTACCCAGGCAAAAGCAGCCATTGACTGGAAAACTCCCACCCAGTGGGAAATGCGGTTTTACCAGCAGCTGACCAATCAAAGCTGGAAATGCCATAGCAGCTGGGATCTAGGTGAAAGCCAGCCTGCGGTTCTAGAAGCCTCGGTAAACTAGAGAAGAGATACGCTCCATAGCCCTTGCCCTTGGCGATCGCCCCCGACCCAACCCTGCCTCACATCACCCTGGTGCTGGCCATGAGCCTGGACGGCAAAATTGCCGATGCCCAGCGCGGTGCCGCCCGGTTTTCTTCAGCGGCTGACCTGGCTCACCTGGAGGAAAAAGTGGCAGCGGCGGACGGGGTGCTGTTTGGGGGGGGCACCCTGCGGGCCTACGGCACCACCTTGAGCGTACGCAACCCAGACCTCTTGGCCCAGCGGCGACAGCGGCACCAAACCAACCAACCTGTGCAGATTGTCTGGTCGCCCTCGGGCAATCTCGACCCCAAGTTTCGGTACTTTCAGCAGCCGGTACCTAGAGGGCTTGTCACCACTGCAGATGGGGCTCAGCACTGGACAGAAACGGGACTGTTCGAGCACATTTGGATAGTGCCTGAAGCCAAAACCCAGCCCTGGGATTGGCCCTGGATTTTAGCCCAGTTGAAAGCGGCAGGCATCGACCATCTGGCCCTCCTAGGCGGGGGCGGGCTGGTGGCAGAGCTACTGAGCCACCACTGCGTCCACGACATCTTTATAACGGTGTGCCCGCTGATTTTAGGAGGCACAACGGCCCCGACCCCGGTAGAGGGAGCAGGTTTTTTGGCGGCGATGGCTCCCCGGCTACAGTTGCTCTCCCATGAAGCGATAGGGGGGGAGGTGTTTTTGCACTATCGGGTCCTGCCCCCACCTCTGCAAGGGTCTGGAAATTCCTTTACCCTGGAGAATAACCAACCCTCTCCTACTGACTAATCTTCCATGGGCTATCCCTCTGTGCCGTCGCTGACCGCCACCTGGCTGCGCTCCATTGATGAGATTCCCGAGGCCGTGTGGGACGAACTGGCCCAGCCCCTAGTTACACCGTTTCTGGAGTGGAGCTGGCTGCACAATATGGAGCGATCGGGCAGTGTAGGAGCGAATGCGGGCTGGTTGCCCTGTCATCTGGCTCTCTGGCAGGGGACAACCCTGGTCGGGGCAGCCCCCATGTACCTGAAGGGCCACAGCCGGGGCGAATTTGTATTTGACCACCAGTGGGCCGATTTGGCTGAGCGTCTAGGGGTAGAGTATTATCCCAAGCTGCTGGGCATGGCGCCGTTTACCCCAACGGAGGGCTATCGATTTTTGATTGCCCCCGACGCCGATGAAGCGATCGTCACTCGGGCCATGGTGGAGGTGATTGACGGGTTTTGCGATCGCAACAACATCTCTGGCTGCCACTTTCTCTACGTCGACCCCGAGTGGCGGGCCACCATGACCCAGCTAGGCTTTGCTGAATGGTTGCACCACAGCTACGTGTGGCAAAACCATGGGTTTAAAGACTTTGACGACTACCTGGGCATGTTTAACGCCAACCAACGGCGCAACATCAAGCGCGAGCGCAAGTCGATGGCGACGGCGGGCCTACGTCTAGAGGCGATCGCCGGAGATGCCATCAGTAAAACCCTGTGCGACCAGATGTACGATTTCTATGCCGACACCTGCGACAAGTTTGGCTGGTGGGGCAGCAAGTACCTGAGCCGCAAATTCTTTCACCTGCTGCACCACGACTACCGCCACCGCATGGTGTTTTTTGCCGCCTATAGCGAAGACGACAGCGACCCGATGGGCATGTCGTTCTGCCTGACCAAGGGCGATCGCCTCTACGGCCGCTACTGGGGCTCAACGATGGAGATGAACAATCTGCACTTCAATGCTTGTTACTACGCGCCGATCGAGTGGGCGATCGCTAACAACATTACCCTGTTCGATCCTGGGGCGGGGGGACGCCACAAAAAACGAAGGGGCTTTCCAGCCCTGGGTAACTACAGCCTGCATCGGTTCTATTCGCCTCGCATGAAAACCCTCCTGACCCGCTACATCGCTGAGGTCAACGAACTCGAGCAGCAGGAAATTGACGCTATCAATGCCGAGCTACCCCTTAAACTACCTCCAGGGGATAGCCTCTGCCCTCAGACTTAGGCCTAAACAGCTCGGGTATAGCAACAGCACAGGCGGGCACCCTAGAAGAGCAGATTTGTTCGGCTGAGTAAGCAATGGATAGGGTCAGTGGCAGAACTGGATAGCATTGAGCGCAGCCTGCGAGACCTAGCCCCTGCTGACCTATACGCGGCCCTATGGGTTGACCCTTCTGCGCAAACCCTGGTCAAGGTGTTTGACCATCTGCGCACCCTACAGCATATTTTGATCGACTACCTGCCTCGCGACGTAGCCCATCAGCCACCCCTTAGTCCTCAGATACGCCATTGCTGGCATCGCGGCACCTTATTATTTACTGATTTAGCTGGGTTTACCCCGCTATTTGCGGCCAGTGCGGCGGCAGGACAAGCTGGGGCCGAGACTCTGCTCACCTTAATCAACGACTACTTTGCCCGGATGGTAGAGCTGGTTAGCAAAGCTGGCGGCAACCTGCTGGAGTTTACCGGAGATGCCATACTGGTGCAGTTTCGCCACGAGACCTATCAGTCTGGCGGCGACAACGCTGAGATAATGCAGGCCGTCTATGCCGGTCTGCGAATGCAGCGAGCCATGGAGAATTTTTCTGCCATTGAAACCGCTCAGGGCCCTCTATCGTTGCGCATGCGGCTAGGCATTCATCCGGGGCAGTTTGTAGCGGCAGATATTGGTACCCCTTTGCGCCGAGCCCACGTGCTGTTGGGACAGCCGGTGCTGGTGGCCAAGCAGACCGAAGGGGCCGGGGTAGTGGGCCGAGTATGCCTTAGCCAGGCTGGGTATGACTGCCTTCAACCTGCGGCCCACCACCTGAGTCTAGAACCTAACCCTGGGCCTAGCTGGCTGGTGGTCGACGACCTGAATGCTAAAACCCTGGGAGAGTACGACCTCACTCTAAGCCGCCGCCGCACAGCCAGCTCAATGTTGTTTGACCGCAGCGTGCCCGGCCTAATCGGTGAAATTCAGGCTAGCCTCGCCACCGTTGAGCCCTTGGCTAGCTATTTGCCTCGCCCAGTGCTCCAGTTGCTTGTCAATACCGCTGCCGCTCGCCGTATTCCCCCGGCTTTTCCTACGGCGGCAGTAGCCTTTGTTAATTTAATGGGTCTGCCAGAGGCAGTAGATACCGCTTATCCCAACGATACTGACGGCATTGTCACCTGCTTCTCCCATGCCTTTGCCCTCATCAACGGCGCAGTAGAACGGCGGCGCGGCATTTTGCAAAAGGTGACCTACCACTCAGTAGGCTCAGAGCTGCTAATTCATTTTGGCGTGCTCGCCCCCGATCCTGAGGCTCCCCTGCGGGCCGCCGAAACCCTGCTGGCAATTCGTACGTTGGTGAGCCAGTTGTGGCAGCCCATGCGGCTGGGCCAGCCCTTACCCATTAGCTGCCGCATGGGGTTGACCTACGGCCCAGTGTTTGCGGCAGAGATTGGTGAGCCCCGAGGCCGACGCGAGTTTAATGTGCTGGGGGATACGGTCAACACCGCCGCCCGGCTGATGAGTCAGGCCAGCCAAAATCAAATCTTGCTCGATGCCGCTACCCATCACGTGCTTGAGTTCGATTCCGATTATCGCTGTAGGTTTTTAGGGGAACTACCGCTCAAGGGCAAAGCCACTCCTCAAGCGATTTATAGCCTCGAAGGTTGACCTATCATCAGAAAATTGAGGCGGCAGCTCGGCGCGTTACCATAGAGAATCCTAACGTTGTATTACCAGGCCGCGATCGCGGTGGCCTAACCTGCGATGACTCTACCTTCTAGCATCCAGCCCATCGACAAAGCCCAGCGCCAGGCCCTCGATGACCAGCTCTCGAAGCGCTACATTGAGCTGGACCCAGCGGGCTATTTTTTAATCTATTTAGACGTAGAGCTGGGGCTGATTTGCGCTAAGCACTTTGCCAATATCATTAACGACAAAGGGTTGGCCTGTGATCCCGCTACCGGCAAACCCCTACCCGTGCGTGGCACTATAGAGCGTGTGCCCACCTGCACTTATAGCGGTCGCACAGCCAAAGAACTCTGTATCGCTATTTTTGAAGATCCAGAGCGTCCCTGCCCTATCAGCTATCTCGATCATGCGGCCTACTTAGGGCGCGAATTTATGCGGGCCGAAGCTGCTCTCAGCGCTGGCGAACCCTACATTCAAGATTGAGTTTATCCACTGGCGGGCATCAGTTCTATACCTGAATTGCCCTTGCCATTTGATGGGTTTGGCTAATGGACTCGGGAAGCCAATAGCTGCTCTTCTAGCGCGGCAATGCGGTTGTACGCCGCTGTGAGCTGGGCCGTTAGTCGCTGAATTTGTACGTCCTGGGAAAAATTGGTTTCGGTGCTCTGGCGGTCTAAATCGAGATAGCTGCTGTCGAGCAAAATATCTTTGTGCTCGCAAACGCTGTCCAACATACTGGGGCTGTGGCGGGGGGCGTTGCCGTAGGCAAAGCGACTGATACCTGGCTCGCCGGGGGTAACCGAACAGGCCTGAGTCGCGATTAAGGCTGCAACCTGATCGTTGACCTGATCAATCATGTGATGCAGGGCGTCAATCTTATTTGTCAAAAGACTGACCTGGGTTTGCATAGAGTCCATGTGACGCCTGGTTTTTAAATTTCCCTTCTCATCCTAGACTCAAGGTAATAAATCACATTGGGTCTCCTGAATCATTTAACCTTTATTCGCAGGGGTTGCTGTGATATTTACACCCGCTCTAAGGCAGCCTTAGTAATCTGAAAAGCGGCTAAGAAATGTCTGGCTTTGTAAACATATTTGCCGAGATTGTTACACCTTGCCCCTAAATGATTTGGGCAAATAGACGGCTTTTCTATTCAGGGAAAAAATGGTTTTTTGAACCGTCTCGCGCTTCTTGACGGTGGTTTATTGTTGTCAGACGGTTGGGTTTGTGGCCGTGCGCTAAGTAGCCTAGGTTACCGTTAAGGCACTAAGGGACTAATTAAAATGCCTACAAAGGCGATCGCCCCTAGCCCAGCCAAAATGTAGGCCACCACCAGGGCCGGAGACCGCCGCGATCGGTAGACCAGATCGTTGCGCTGAATGCGCTGGAGCTGATGGTTGTGATCGAGGGCGGCACCTAACAGCGCCAAGGTACCTAAGGCCACAAAGGATAGGCCTAAAATTCGAGTCAACCGCAGGGGGTTCACCCCGTCTCCTAAGGTTTGGTGAATGGCTGCCACAATGCGTTCAATCCCAAAGCCAAAGCCAATCAAGGCCAGGGCCGTGCGAATCCAGGCCATCAAGGTGCGCTCTTCAGCGGCGCGATTGCGCTCTTTGGCCAATTCTGTTGCTGGGTTAGGCTCTGGGTCAGATAGGCTCATGGCAGCACCAGCAATGGTAGACAAACAAGCGGCTCAGCGAAACTATCCTACGCTCAGGTTGGCTCAATGTTGAGCCCGAGTCACTTTTTAGTGCTGCGTGGTTGACCCTAATTTAGGGGTTAAAATCAGCGGCGAGCATGGTTCTGCCATTTGCATTGCCTGTCTCAAACTATCAACCTTTCAACCCGCCAACGATCGCTTCAATCGGCAATTTTACCCATGAGTGATGCCCCTCCATCTCCTTTGATGAACATCACCAACGAGCTAGCTCGGGAACGCAACCGCGCTGCTGCCGAACGTACCCTAAACGCCTGGAGTAGAATTTGCCTGGGCTTGATTGGGTTTGGCGTGGCCTATGAACAAGTTACGCGCAGCCTGCGGCGGCACGCTGCATCAGCAGCCATCATAGCGAACCCAAATCCGACCCTGGTGGGTCTGGGGTTCGTGGGCATGGGTTTATTGCTGCTGGGGCTGGCGCTGGTGCAGCACCGACTAACTCTCAACGCCCTTGAGCAGCAGGGCAATGTGCTGCTGTCGATCAAAACGCTGAATCATTGGGCGGTGGTTGCCATTGTGCTAGCAGGAATAGCCGGGTTAGGGGTAACGCTGGTGCTGCCGTAGTTGTTTCTTACCCCAGCAGGTTAAACCCTAACCAGCCCAAAGCCACGGCACCGGTCGCAAAAATTGCTAGTCCCGTAGCTTCCGCCACAGACCAGCGGGGCCGGTATCGATAGTGGGGCGATCGCAGGTGCGCCCTTTCAGCTTGATAGTCGGCGATCGCAAACCCCAGGCTCAGCACCCCCAGACCGCCATACACCAGGCTCAGCCCATAGGCCCATCCATCAATGCCACGGTCACCGTAGTGGGCACCAAGCGCCACCAAGATTTGCTCAAGACCCAGGCCCAGACCAATTAGCGTGAGGCTGTTGCGCACAAAGGATAGGAGGGAGCGATCGGCGGCGAGGCGGTTGCGATCGCGGGCCAGCTCATCCTGGGCTTGCAGTGGATAAAGGCTCGACATAGATGGGCCAGAGCTGAAGATGCTGGGCAACACCTAGTCTATTCCTGAGGCTCGGTCTCTAATGTTTGAGTGGCCTGTTCAACCCAGTCTTGCCCGACCCGAATTGTAATGTCGGAGTCGAGGTCACCGGTTGACTCCGACAGGGCCAGCCCTACTCCTAGCAATGACTCGACCGTACGGGCACTCTCGACATCGCCGCGCTGAGCCACAACTTCGGTGCGGGCCATGGTGGTTGATAAGTCATCAATGATGTAGACATTGCTAAAGCCGTTCTCGCGCAGGTAGTTGGCTACCGAGGCAGCCTGATCGGGCTGGCCAGAGGCATTTTGCACTGCAATAGACAGATCGGCCACATAGTTGCCCTGGGAGTTGTCGGCGTAAATGCTCACCCCTTCGGCCTGAAAAAAGTTTTGCATGACGGTGGCCGAGGCTTCCCAGTTGGGGAGCCAGTAGCTGGCGTTAAACTCAGCTGGGGTGCTAAATCGACCGGGCAGCATCACCATTTGCAGCTGGTCAGACTCCATTTCGAGGCCAAAGTTGGCGATCGCCAGCATTTCCTCCAGGGTGAGGTTAGTGTCGACGTAACGCTCCACCACCCGCAGCGCCTGGGGCAGCTTGGGCAGCACAGCGGGGTTAGTCAACCGCTCGCGCAGAGCCTTTAGCAGCATTTGCTGGCGTTGCACACGGCCTATATCGCCGCTGTCTTTGCGGTAGCGAGCAAACTGCTCGGCTTGGTCGCCGTTGAGGGTTTGCCAGCCGGGATACAGATCTATATAGAGGCCCTGAGTGCGATCGGTGTACTCCATGCGGGTGGGCACATTAACCTCAATGCCCCCTACCAGGTCAACCATTTCTCGAAAAGCGCTGGTGTTGATCCGCACGTAGCGATCAATTTGAATGTTGCCCAGGTTGTAGCCCACGGTTTGAGCGACCAGTTCTGGGCCACCTAGTACGTTGGCCTGATTGATTTTATCCATCCCAAAGCCTGGAATTTGCACGCGAGTATCGCGAGGGATAGACATGACGTTGAGGGTACCGGATTCGGCATCGACCCGCACGAGCAACAGGGTGTCGGTACGACCAGCAAACACGGCGTCCGAGTTGGGCTGGGCATCGGGAACTTCGTCAATGCCCATCACCAAAATGTTGACCGGACGCGTCACCTGGTAGCGAAAGCCCGCCTGCCATAGATCGCCAAAGCTGGCGGCGCGGTTGGTGTTGCCACCCATAAAGTCAGGCAATGGTACCGTGAGGGAAATCACCGCCCCAACCGCAGCCGAAACCGCAGCCGTACCGACAAATAGGCTACCCCACAGCAGCGATTTAACCAGACGTCGGGCCATCCCGGGGGGGTGGGATGATTGGTCAGCAGAGGAGGCTGGTGCAGATGGTTGACCGTCTAAAGCTACAAGCTCGGCCTGCTCAGGGTCGGTAGAGCGGCTTTCTTTAGGGTCGACATTCTGCAAAGGGGTTGTCATGAATACCTGCTTGACTTGCTGCGACGCCCTACCACCATAGCCCCTGCCACGATTGGCCAATGTAGCCTCAGCATGGTTTTAGACCCAAATTTTAACGCTCAAAGACAGGATCAGGGACACCCCCTAACACCCTATTAAAACTTTGCAGCAGGTTAATGTGTTAATCAATATTAAGCGAATTTTGCCCTGAAATCTCATTCCAAAGGATAGGATTGAGCCACTTATGCAGGTGGTTGTGAGGCCGCCGTTATGACTTAATGACTTAAAAGTCCAGGGGAAATTTTATGGCGGCGTTAATTCCTATTATTTTGGCAGGGGGGAAGGGCGAGCGGTTTTGGCCGGTGAGCCGCTTGGCCCGTCCTAAACAGTTTTTGTGTCTAGACGGCAGCGATCGCAGCCTGCTGCAAGCCACCGCCGATCGCCTGCTGCCCCTGGCCAACGGCTGGGAAAATATGTGGGTGATTACCGCCGCTCACTTGGCCGATCGGGTGCGTGAACAGCTGCCTGAACTGCCCGAAGCCAACCTGCTGGTCGAGCCAGTAGGTCGCGATACCGCTCCGGCAGTGGCCTGGGGCACCCTGGAGGTCGCCCAGCGCTACGGCGATGACGCTTTGGTGGGTTTTTTCCCGGCCGACCACTGGATTGCTGACGAAGCGGCGTTTTGCCAAACCCTAACGGCGGCGGCTGAGCTAGCCGTTAGTCAGGGGGCGATCGCCACCCTGGGCATTACCCCTACCTACCCCGCCACCGGCTACGGCTACATCGAGCAGGGGGAGGCCACCGGCACCTACGGCAGCCTCAGCGCCTATACCGTCAGCCGTTTTACCGAAAAGCCCGACGCCCCCACCGCCCAAACCTTCATCGACAGCGGTCGCTTCAGCTGGAACAGCGGTATGTTCATTTTCCCCGCCAGGGTGATGGTCAACGAGCTGAAAACCCACGCCCCCGCTCTGATGCAGGCCCTGATCGCGGAAGGGGTTGACGCCTACCCCGGCCTAGACAAGCTCAGCATTGACTACGCTGTCATGGAGCACACCGATCGCGCCTACGTCATGCCCGTCACCTTTGGCTGGGATGACCTGGGCGACTGGAACGCGGTGGAGCGCCTGCTAAAGCAGCCCGGCGAGAAAAATGTCGATTTAGCCACCCACGTCGCTCTTGATACCGAAGGCAGCATTGTTTACTCCGCCGACCCCGATGAGGTCATCGTCACCATTGGCCTAGAGGATGTGGTGATTGTGCGCGACGGCAATGCCACTTTAATTGTGCGCAAAGACCGTACCCAAGATATCAAGGCGGCGGTGAAGCAGATCGGTGCAGAAGACCGCTTTCAGCACCTGCTATAACCCTGGTTGCCAGCCGCCGCTGGACTTCCCTAAGCTGGATGCAGCAGGGAGGAAGGCGCCCAGGGATCTTGTGCCTCAAGAGAGAACGTTCCAGGTTGGACAGCGGTTGATATAATTTCGGGATCAGCCGTTTATACCTGCGCTATGCTGCGGAACTCCGTGGCATGCAGCAGCTTGGAACCATGCATCCAACCATTGACGACATCGACTTTCAGGCCCGCCAGGGGAGTGTAGCCGCCATCATTCAAATTTTGAATGAGCACTTCGCTGACGAGGGCATTCGCACCCGCGCCATTCAAGACAGCGGCATTTTGCAGCTGCTGGTCGAGGCCCCCAGCGCCGATGCCCTGCCTCGGGAGACGGTAGTTGACCAGGTGCGCAACGTGCTGGAGTCGATTAGCCCACGGGGCATTAACAAGGTCAATATCAACAGCCGCATTGTGCAAGAGCAGCAGCTGCTGTGGCTCGATGAAATTAAGCGTGACCCCAAAAACAGCCTGCTCTGGTCAGAGCCGATTGTGCTCAAACAGCCCAACCCGATAGCCCGGCTGTGGCGTGACCTGCGCGCTCCTCGCCAGCGCAACCCGTTTTTAGATGATGTGTATAAAAAAAAGCCGGCCTCGAGCCGCAGCGCCTTCTGGCGCGGGTTAGTTGGCGGTGCCAGTTTGGCACTGCTGCTGCTGCTAGTGGGATGGGCGACTAAAGACTGGCTGGGCGTTGAGCTGCCGTTGGGGTCGCAGGTTGCCCCCACTACCGAACCGCCTCCCACCCCAGCTCCAGAGGTGCCCACGGGGCAGGATCCCTTCGTGTTGGCGGTGCGCATTGCTCAGCAGTCGGTGGAAGACGGTAAGTCGGCTGCCACTGCTGCCGCCTGGCTAGATCTAGCGGTGCGCTGGCAGCGGGCAGCCGATCTAATGTCCGAGGTGCCACCTGGGGACGAGCGCTACCCCGTTGCTCAAGATCGAGTGCAGATCTACACCGCCAACAAAGCCAAGGCCCTGGCCGAAGCCGAGAAATTTTAGGAAATCAACACAAACCTAGGGAATTTCCAAGCGCTATGCAGGTCTCAGCCAGGCCAATGCAAGGGGCGCATAATGGCACGGCTAGCACCCTGGTAGATTTGCTATATCAGAAATATTAGCAACTCTGTACAGCGCCATGACCACCTTGAAAACATCGCAATCGGCCTCTGCCTCTTCTTCAGCTCGCAACGCTTTAGAAAACCGAGAAGACTTCAGCCTCTGGGCTGAAGCCGTCAAGCAGCAGATGCTGGAGGCGCTGCAAAAGCGTCAGCGCACCAACTAAGGGGTTTGCCTGACCGAGAGCTAAAGCCACTAGGGCTAAGGTTGGGCAAATTGCTTGAGGCTGCGATCGCGCCAGTATCTGCTCCTTCAACTGCTTAAAAGCTAGCTAAATTCCATTAAAATCCCCTGGGGCTTTTACGAAAGCATTTACCCAGGGGATTTTTAAGTGGAGTTAGGGTTTAGCGATCGCCCCCCGTACTCGACAAGATCCGCTCGGTGAGTTTCTCCGGCACCGGGTCAAGGTGGTCGTAGGTCCACTTGAAGAAGCCTACGCCCATGGTCAGTGACCGCAGCTCCAAGATCATGGTTTGCATTTCGGCCTGGGGCAGGTGGCCAGTGACCACATCCCAACCGGGCCAGTCGGCCTTGCCCTCATAGCCAAAGATTTGCCCACGCCTGCCGGTGATCAGCTTCAGCACGTTAGAGGTATAGCTGCTGGGCACCGAAATTTCTACTAGGTCAATGGGTTCGAGCAGGGTGGGGGTGCAGGCCGCCAGGCCCTCCTGCATAGCGATGCGGGCCGCCTGTTTGAAGGCATTGTCGGAGCTGTCGACGTTGTGGTAGGAGCCATTAGTCAGCGTCACCGCCACATCCACTACCGGAAAGCCCAACGGCCCGTGGTCGAGGTATTCGCGCACGCCGGTTTCGACACTGGGAATATACTGCTTGGGCACGACGCCGCCCACAATGGTGTCGCTAAAGGCAAAGCCGTCGCCGCGCGGCAGCGGCTGAATGGACAGATAGACATCGCCAAACTGACCGTGACCGCCGCTCTGGTGTTTATAGCGCCCGTGGACGGCCTCTTTGGCCTGACGGATGGTTTCTTTGTAGGGCACCTGGGGCAGGTGGGTGCTCATAGGCAAGTTGTACTTGCGGCTGAGGCGATCGATCGCCAAATTTAGATGCACATCCCCCTGTCCCCAGAGAATCACCTCGTGGGTGTCGCCGTGCTGCTCCCAAAAGAGCGAGGGGTCTTCTTCGAGCAGCTTGGTCAGGGCAGCGCTGAGCTTAACCTCATCGCTGCGCTTGACGGAAGTGATGGCCAGGGCGTAGACCGGCTCAATCACCGGAGCCTTGGGCAGCAGGGTGTCGAGATTGCCGCTGTGGGTCAAGGTGTCGCCGGTTTGGGCACCTTCCAAACGGGCTACGGCAACAATGCGACCGGCCTCCGCTCGGGTGAGGCTGGTTTGTTGGGTGCCCATCAGGTCATAGAGACCGCCCATGCGATCGCCGTTCAGGCTATCCCCATCCTTGAGTTCGCCACACCAGACCCGCACCAGGGAAAGCTTGCCGCCCTGAGGCGTGTAATAGGTTTTGAGCACCTGGGCTAGGGTATCAGTCTCGCACGTGATGCCCCGCTTCTCGCAGGTGACCTCTGGGGCCGGGGCTTCCTTCACCAGAGCATCGAGCAGGGGGCGCACGCCGTAATCGTTGAGGGCCACACCGATAAACACTGGCACAATCAAATCGGCTCCCAGCTCCATTTTGAGGTCATGGACGATTTCTTCTTCAGGGGGGGCGATATCCTCCAGCAGTTCTTCTAATAGATGGTCGTCATAGTCAGCTAAGGCTTCCAGCATCTCAGCGCGGGCGGTCTGTTCTTCGACCTGAAGTGCGGCGGGCAGCGGCACCGGATCAGCGGGAGCGCCAGGATGGTAGTGGAAGGCTTGTTCTGTAACAAGATCAATAAAGCCTACTAACTCGTGGTTTTGGCGAATTGGGTACTGCTGGGGAATCACTGGTCGAGAGGAGATCTGACGCAGGGCCGCTAGCACCTCAGCAAAGGTGCCGTTGGCGCGATCGAGCTTGTTAATCCAGATCAGGTGGGGAATTTCCCAAGCGTCTAAAAATTGCAGCAGGGGCGAGAGGGTGAGCACTTTGTTGGGGTCAGCTTCGCAGACCACGATCGCCGCATCAACCCCCATCAGCGCATGGTTAGTCTCCTGCTGCAGTTCCACCGAGCCGGGACAATCGACAAACGTAAAACAAATGCCGCCGTACTGAGTACTGGCGGCATTGAGTTCTACGGTCATGTGGCGGGTGCGGGCCTCCGGGGAGCTATCGCCGAGGGTGTTGCCCTCATCGACGCTGCCCTTGCGAGTGGTGGCCCCTGTGACAGACAAAATGCTCTCTAAAAGAGTTGTTTTGCCGCTGGAATAGGTGCCGACCAGCGCTACATTACGTCGGCCTGAAAGGACGTTTTGAGCCATAATAAACTCCTTGCCATGGTGCGATGGCATGTAGAGAAAAGCCTATAGCTTGAAGGCGTGACGAGCTTGATGTGAAGTGACTCAGCTGTGTCTAACCCCAGATTAACGCGACCTTAACCCCCTGCTTGATCAGGTTCTAGAAAGTTCACCTATTGAAGTTTTGTACCTGGTTTTGTCAATCTGTAACAGAAGATCCTGAAGATTTGAAGCCCTAGGTAAACAACTGGTCCCTAGACCTTAAACCCTAGACCCTGCCTCCCCATCCAACACTTGCCGCACTTTTTGGGCCAGCGCCGACGGGGTAAAGGGCTTTTGCAAAAAGGCGACATCGGCCTTCGAAACGCCGTGGTGAATTACGGCATCGTCGGTGTAGCCAGAGAGAAACAGCACCTTGCATTGGGGTTGGGTGCGAGTCACCTGGGCGGCCAGTTCGCGCCCCCCCAGATGGGGCATCACCACATCGGACAGCAGCAGGTGAATGGGGCCCGGCTCATGCTCCATCAGGTGCAGAGCATCTTGGCCGTTGGTGGCCTCTAACACCTGGTAGCCACACCGCCGCAAAATGTGAATTTCTAAGGCGCGCACGGCATCTTCATCTTCGACTACCAGGATGGTTTCAGTGCCCTGGGGCAGAGTGGACGATCGCCCCTGCGATCGCCCCTCAGACACCGGCTCAGCCACCAGCGGCAGGTAGATTTGAAACCTCGTGCCTTGGCCCACCGCACTCTCTACCGCAATGTAGCCGCCCGACTGCTTGACAATGCCGTGCACCGTGGCCAGCCCCAAACCGGTGCCCTTACCCACCGGCTTGGTGGTAAAGAAGGGCTCAAACATTTTGACCTGGGTGGCAGCGTCGATGCCGCAGCCCGTGTCGCTCACCGTCAGCAGCACGTAGTCGCCGGGGCTCAGGTCAGCCACCGTTCGGCAGAAGGCTTCGTCCAGCTGCACGGTCTGAGTAGCCAGGGTCAGGGTGCCGCCCTGGGGCATGGCGTCGCGAGCGTTGACCGCCAGGTTCATCAACACCTGCTCGATCTGGCCAGGGTCAGCTTTAATTGGGCCGAGGGTAGGGCTCAGGGTGGTGGCTAAAATCACGTCTTCGCCAATCAGACGGCGCAGCATAGTTTCGGTATTGCTGACCACGGTGTTGAGGTTGAGCGCCTGAGGGGCTAGCACCTGCTGACGACTAAAGGCCAGCAGTTGGCTGGTCAGCGCGCCCGCCCGTTCGCCCGCCTGGTAGATTTCGCCCAGCAGCTGGGCAGCGGAGTCATCGCCGGCCATGCGGCTCTGCAAAAGCTCGCTGTAGCCCTTAATCACGGTAATTAGGTTGTTAAAGTCGTGGGCAATACCTCCCGCCAACCGACCGATGGCCTCCATCTTTTGGGCCTGGCGAAACTGTTCTTCGAGTCGCTGCTGTTCGGTTATGTTGCGGGCCTGCACCAGGCAGGCAGAGTGATTGGCGAACGTTAGACCGTAGGCCGAGATTTCGACATTGATAATCTCGCCGGTTTTCCTTTGGTGTCGCCAGACACCACGACGTTCAAGGGATGAGCCCGACTGAGCTAACCGCGCCATCAAAGCGGGCACATCCTCGGCGTGATAAAGGTCTCGAATGGTCATAGTCAAAAACTGGTCGCGGCTATAGCCATACTCAGCTACGGCAGCATCGTTGACGGCCAGGCAGATCAGGGTGGTGCGATCGTAGACCAACAGCGGATCAGTGATGGCTTGAAACAGCTGACGGTAGCGGACTTCGCTGGCACGCAGGGCAGCCTCAGTGCGCTCGCGTTCAGCAATTTCGGCCTCCAGTCGCCGGTTGGTCTGCTGCAACCCCTCGACCTTTTGCTCTAGCTTGCGAAACAGGGCCTCGCTGTAGTCTTTAAGCAGAGCATTTTCTTCGATCTGCGGCTGGCGCACCGAAGACTGGGCGGGGTCAAGGTTGGCCAGTAGAGCCGTGATGCTGGCCATCAACGCCTCTGGTTCAGCCGGCTTGACTAAAAAGGCGTCGGCCCCCAGGTCAAAGGCCAGGCGCTCATCTTTAAGGTCGGTATAGGTGGCGGTGTAGACCATAAAGGGAATGGCCTTGAGCTGGTCGTCGGCCTTCCACTGGCGCAGCAGGGTGTAGCCATCCATCACCGGCATCAGCAGGTCAGAGATGATCAGGATAGGGAGCTGCTGGCGGGCTTTGGCTAAAGCTTCGACGCCGTGGTGAGCTTCCTCCACGCTGTAACCGTGGCCTTGAAGCAGCATGCGCAGCAGGTAGAGATTTTCGAGGTTGTCGTCAACGATCAGCACCGGGCTCATGGAGCGATACCTCCTAGGGCAGCGGGCAAAAACCGTTCCACTTCATCGCCAAAGGACTCGGGGTCGATGGGTTTTTCGATGTAGCCTTCGGCTCCGGCGGCCAGGCATTTCTCGCGATCGCCCACCATGGCATAGGAGGTCACCGCCACAATGGGAATTAGTTTGAGCTGCGGATCGCTCTTGAGGGCGCGGGCTACGGCATGACCATCCATACCGGGCAGCTGAATGTCGAGCAAAATCAGGTCGGGGCGGGCGATCGCCGCTAGCTTCAGCCCTTCGGGGCCGGTTTCTGCCTGAAGAACTTTGTGGCCCCGATGCTCCAGCAAAAACTGCGCCAAATAGCGATTTTGAGGATTGTCTTCAATTAACAGAATGGTCTTTGTCATGGTGTCTCCGGTGCTTGCAGCGGCAGCGTCACGGTAAAGGTGCTGCCCTTACCCCAGGTGCTCCCGGCCTGAATAGCGCCCCCCATTAGGTCAATCAGGCGACGGCAGATTGCCAGACCCAGCCCTGTACCCTCGTGGTTGCGCGCCAGCCCCGAGTCGATCTGCTGAAAGGGCTGAAATAGGGTGGGCAAATCCTCGGCTTTAATTCCTATGCCCGTATCAGATACCCGCAACCGCAGCGTCGCTGGGGCAGCGCTAGTCCTAGGGAGTTCATGAACCAATTCTGCCGTCAGGGCGACTTCGCCGCGATCGGTAAATTTAATCGCATTGCTCAGCAGGTTGAGCAAAACCTGCTCAAACCGCCGCTGATCGGCCAAGGCTTCACCCAGGTTGGGAGCCACCTCAACGCGCAGATTTAGCGCTTTAGCCTCGGCCTGGGGCTGCACGATCGCCAGCACCTTGGCAATCGACTGGTGCAGGTCAAAGGGCTCGCGGGCCACCTCTAGCTGCCCAGCTTCGATTTTAGAAATATCGAGCACGTCGTTGACCAGGGCCAGCAAGTGGCGGGCGCTGGTGCGCACCATGGTCAGCTGCTTGCTCTGCTCCTGGTTGAGAGGCCCGGCCAACCCCTGCAAAATAATGCCCGTAAAGCCAATAATCGAGTTTAGCGGGGTACGCAGCTCGTGGCTCATGGTGGCCAAAAAGGCCGATTTGATACGATCGGCCGCCTCAGCCCGATGCCGCTTTTCGCGCTCGGCCTCGGCCTGCTGGCGGGCGGTCATGTCGGTGCCGATGCTGAGAATTTCGACCACCCGCCCCTCGGCATCAAACTCAACGCGGTTGGTCCAAGCAACCCAGACGCGCTGGCCATCGCGACGCACATTCTCGTTAATGTTTTGCTCAAAGGCGCTGGGGTCGGCGCAAATGTCGGCGATCAGCTGCTGTAGGTCGCGGCCGCTGCTTTCGGTGGGCGGCACGATGGTTGCCATCACGTGGCGACCGAGAATTTCGGCCTCGCTATAGCCAAAAAAGCGCTGGCCATACTCGTTGAGAAAGGTAATGTACCCACCGGAGTTCCAGCGCAAAATAATGCTGTTGGCATGCTCAACCAGCTCGCGGTATTTGCGCTCGCTTTCGGCCAAACGGGTTTCTGCTCGCCGGCGCTCCGAAATGTCGATGCCGACCCCCACTAAGCACCAAGTGTTGTCAAACTGCACGCGCTGCCCGGTAAAAAAGTAGGGGGTAGCGGTGCCGTCTTTAGCGACAAAGTTGGCTTCAACGGACGATTTGCCGTCCCTTAGGACCTGTTCAATGCGCTGTTCTAGCCACCCTTTGTCGTCGCCTGCGAAGAAGTCGAGCGGGTGCATCTGGGCGATTTCATCGGCAGAGTAGCCCGAAACTCGTTCAAAGGTTTCGTTCCAGCGCAAGAAGCGCCCCTCGGCGTCGTAGAAGTAGAGCAGGCCAGGCATGCTCTCGATCATAATGTCGGCAAACCGCTTTTCGTCGCGGAGGGCCTGCTCGGCCTGACGGCGGGCAGCGTCGCGAGTAAAGGTTTTGAGGGCAAAGGAGAGATCGCCAGCGGCTTCTTGAAGCAGGGCGGTCTCTTTGTCGTGAAACACATTAGGCTGCTCGGCGTAGACGTTGAGCACTCCCGCTACAGCCCCATCTGCCCAGATCGGAAAGTGGGCTGAGGCTCGAAACTTGCCGTGGGCGATCGCGCCGCGCCAGGCGCTGGTTGCCGGGTCATTGAGGGCATCGTTGCAGATGTAGGGCTGCTGCGATCGCAGGGCTATAGCAGCCAAGCCAACCGACCGATCAGAGACTGGCGACTGGCTATCATCGACGGCTAGCAGGCTAGGCACCCGGCTGCCGTCGTCGCCGTAGGCCGCCATCAGCTCTAGCCCATCGGGGTCTAGGCGGTGCCACCCGATCCAGGCCATGCAGAAGCCGCCGTCGTCTACCAGCACCTGGCACACCTTTTGAAAAAGCTGGTCGCGATCGGTCGCCCAGACAATCGCTTGGTTGATCTGGCTTAGGGCCGCGTAGAGTCTCGACATGCGCATAATCTCGCGCTCACGCGCTTTTAGCACGGTAATGTCGCGAGCAATTTTTGCGGCGCCAATGATCGTCCCGCTGGCGCTGCGCACTGGCCATACGGTAATGGAGACATCAATCAAGCGCCCGTCTTTGGCCTGCCGCTGGGTCTCTAGCTGCTCTACCCGTTTGCCCCGACGGAGCCGTTCTAGGATAAAAACTTCTTCCTGGTGTCGATACGTTGGAATGATCTGGATAATCGAGTTGCCGACCATTTCGGCGGCGGTGTAGCCGAACAGGTTCTCTGCCCCCCCATTCCAGCTGGTGACGATGCCATTCAAGTCTTTGCTGACAATGGCGTCGGGAGACGTCTCAATCAGGGTAGTTAGATACTGGCGGTCGGTTTGAGCCTGATTGCGATCGCTCAGATCGCGAATCAGCCCCAGTAGCGTCCCGTCGGGCATTGGAGCAGCAATCACCTCCGCCGCAAACAGAGTGCCGTCTGGGCGGCGAAGCTGCCATTCTTGCTGGTAGTCAGCTCCACTGTGAATGGCCTCTAGAGCGGCTTCGACGGTTTGCCCCTCGCTTTGCACCACCAGATCAGAGGCGTGCAACCCTACAAATTCCTCGTGGCTGTAGCCAAACATCTTGCATGCGGCAGGGTTGGCGTCAAGGCAATAGCTCTCAGCATTGGCCAACACGATGCCGAGCTGAGCGTAGTCAAACAGGGTGCGACAACGGGCTTCGCAAACCTGCAACTGCTGGGCCAAAGCCGCCATAGACTGCAAAGAAAAGGGCTGCGTCATAAAGAAAACGCCCTGAAAGATAAGTTGGACCAGATCTGGTCGTCAGCCTGCCTATAACTCCGATATTAACCGCTGCATTGCGGTGAAAACGAGGGCAATTGTAGTCTCACCGCGACCTTATATCCTCAGAGGGAGGCTCACAGAGGCACCTCGGCAATATCTGCGATCGCAGGCAAGGTCATCACCCCCTCCTGGCCAAAGCGCTCCGACCACCGCTGGCAGCGCACCGCAAACGGGCACTGAGCACAGTAGCCCAGGGCTGGGTCGACCTTGGGCAAATCGGCCTCGGTGGCCAGCAAGGCGGTCAAAGTGTCGGTCAGTCCTTGCAGGTCAGTCTCGGTGCGGCAGTGCTGGGCGGCATCGTAGGCAATGGTGATACTGCTGGGTGGCTTAGGCTCGGCCTGAGCCGTTGGAGGGGCCACAAACCAGTAGGTCATCGTCACCTGCTTTGGGGTCAGGTGGCTAGTTTCGACCAACAGATAGAGGTACAGGCGGGTCTGCCAATCCTGGGTTAGCTGGGCCAGCTGCGGCGGGTTTTGGTAAGTCTTCCAGTCGACAATTTGGCCGCTGGTCGGCCCCATTACCAGCAGGTCGTAAATGGCAGTGAGGGTGTAGCCATTAAAGGCCAAGGTGCGACGATGCTCGCTTTGGCGAAAGCCATCGACCTGGGGCAAAAACAGCTCTGGCGCAGCAGCCAGCAAGCTATGCACCGCCGCATCCAGGGCAGCGTCTTCTTTGAGCAAGTCATCGACGGGCAGGCCCAAATCTCGCTGCTGCATCACCCGGTGAAACTCCGTGCCCCACCGCTGCCGCTCTGCCACAGCCGGATCCATAGGGGCTGTGTGGTGCTCCAGGTAGGTGTATTGGTAGCGCCGGGGGCAAATTTCCAGCAGGCGTAAATGGCCCTGAGTAAGGGAGAGCATAGGAAAAGGGGCTCAAGGTTCAAGGTTTAGGGTTCAAGGCCTTGTTTCAGACCTTGTACCTTAAACCTTAAACCCTGCACCCCTTCTCCAAAAGTCTTCTATGGCGTTGCTCTAAACAGTCGCCAGCAGCTTGTCGATGTTTTTGGCAGTTTCAAAGAAGTAGGCAGCGTTCTCTTCAGGGGTACCGGGCAAAATGCCGTGGCCCAGGTTGAGAATGTGGCCGCGATTGCCAGCTTTCTTAATGGTGTCGAGGATGCGATCGCGAATCAGATCCTGGGAGCCAAACAAAATTGCCGGGTCGATATTGCCCTGCACCCCAATATTGGGACCCAGACGGCGGCGAGCTTCGGCCATGTCCATCGTCCAGTCGACGCTGACGATATCGACGCCCGACTCACCCATCAGGTCAAACACACCGGCGCTACCGCTGATATAGAGAATCAGGGGAGTATCTGGATGGGTCTGCTTCACCTGCTGCACCACCCGCTGCTGGTAGGGCAGAGCAAAGGTGCGGTAGTCCATCGGACTAAGCTGCCCAGCCCAGGAGTCAAACAGCTGCACCACCTGAGCACCGCAGTCAATTTGGTAGCGTACGTAGGTGGCGATGTTGTCGGCCAGCTTGCCCAGCAGGGTGTGCAGCATGGCGGGTTCGCTGAAGGCCATGCCCTTGATATTGGTGTAGCTCTTGGAGGTCTTGCCCTCCACCGCGTAGGCCGCCAGCGTCCAGGGAGAGCCCACAAAGCCCAGCACGGCAGCGTCGTTGCCGACTTCCTGGCGCAGGGTTTGCAGGATGGTGCGAATGTAGGGCAGCGCCGTTTCGGGGTCCAGCTGGTGCACCGCGTCGATCTGAGCCTGGGTACGAATGGGCGGCTCGATGATTGGCCCCTTGCTCTCGATAATGTCAAAGGGAATGCCCATGCCCGGCAGCGGCGTCAGAATATCGGAGAACATAATCACGCCGTCGGGGCGAAAGGCGCGCCAGGGTTGGAGCGAGATCTCAATGGCCAAGTCGGCGTTTTCAGAGCGATCGCGAAAGGACGGATATTTATCGCGCAGGTCGCGGTACACCTGCATGTAGCGACCCGCCTGACGCATCATCCACACCGGCGGGCGCTCTAGCGCTTCGTGGCGAGCAGCGCGGAGCAACAAAGGTACCTGGTTCACTGCGGTCATGGAAGGCGTCACCAATTTACAAGAACAGCGTTACAAAACAGTTTTCAGCGTAACCGTTAGCTTATCACTCTGTGATGCTTCTAAATTCTTACGGGAAAAGGGGTTCAGCACTTTTTGTATCGCAACATTTGTACACAATTCGAAGGTTACCGGTAGGGCAGTACCCATTGAGCGCGGCTACTCTGGGGCACAGCCTCCACTCTCGTGTATTTGCTTCCGCCATCGTCTCCGTTGATGGTCTAACAAAAAATTATAAGAAAAATGCTTTTTTGGCTTTGAACTAACGTAGTTTCGAGTGCTGTGGTAGGGGAAAAGATGTCAAACAATTCTGTGGGCGATCGCTTAGAAAAATATTTTGAGCTAAGCGCAAAAATTGCCCAACTCGACAGCCAAAAGTTGCACGCCTTGCTAAGTGATAGTAAATCGAAGCTTGGGTGGGGTTTGACCCAGACGATCACCGTTGGGCAATCTCAAGTTTTTGTCAAACGTATTCCCGTCACCCAATTGGAATATGACAATCTATTTTCTACCAAAAATCTCTACGACTTGCCTACTTATTTTAACTACGGCCTTGGCTCTGCGGGGCTAGGCGTCGCCGGGTTGAATGTCTTTCGTGAGCTTATTACCCATATCAAAACCAGCCAATGGGTGTTGGAGGGGGCGATCGCCGCTTTTCCTTTGGTGTACCACTATCGAATCTTGCCTTATTTAGGTTTACCCACAGAGGTTGACAAAGATTGCCTCAAAGAATTTGTAGCGTATTGGGGCAACCATGAAAACACTGGCACCTATATGTTAGAGCGGGCAAACGCCCGATATGAGCTAGTTTTGTTTTTAGAATACCTGCCGCAGACGCTGGCAACTTGGCTCCAGCACCATCCACACACACTACCAAAAGTCCTAGACAGTCTACGCGAGATTATTACTTTTTTGGGTGCTAAAGGAGTTATTCATTTCGATGCCCATTTTCGTAATATTCTTACCGACGGCAAACAACTATATCTAACCGATTTTGGCCTAGCCCTCGATCAGAGCTTTGCGTTATCAGATCATGAACGCGCTTTTTTTGAGACCCATAGGCTCTACGACTATGGTGAAGTTTTTCGCAATGTCGGCCATATGGTGCAGTGGCACTACGATTCGTGCTCACAGCAGGCCAAGCGCAGCATTAGGATCATGTGCGGCATAAAAGACAACACCAAGCGCTATGAGTTAGCTACCCTACTGCTCGCAAACCTAGGGCAAATTCATACTAATAACACAATGGATTTCGGTGCATCCTGGGTGGCTGTTGTTGTCAAATACTGCAGTGTGATTTTGCTCATGCGGGATTTCTTTTTTGATATTTGGGGAAATACCAAAAAGAATACTGAATTTCCCCATAAAACCTTACAGCAGCTGCTTACAGAGACCGGATTTTTAAATTAAACAGTGGGTTCATATCGCTAGCTCTCAGCAACAATTCTCTGCGGACAGGCCGAACTACCTGTCGCCCCACGCCTCAAACAGCCCACGCTGTCAGCACCGCTAATCTCTAAACAGCTTTCCTTGAGCTGTTGCAGCTCCGGCGTTGAACCCTTGAACAGACAGACACCACAGTCGCCCATTGCCTAGGCGGGAAAAGGGAGCGCTTCGCTTTAGAATTAAAGACTGTGACTGTTTGTCGAGACGCAGATTATCCCCATGGAAATTGTGAACTTTTTTGAAACCCTGGCCGGCAAGTGGTTTTCTCAGCGCACCATTCACAACCTGGCTGGTCAGAGTTCCCAAGCGGGGCAGTCTAATCTGCTAATTGAGTTTCTGCCTGCCACCGATACCGACCTAGCTCAGGTTTGCACCACCCTTGGCCACGACCCTAGCCAGATTGCTTGTGGCCTGCGGGTTCACCAAGACAGCCAGCTTGAGGGCGACAACCAAAAAATTCAGAGCAGTGCCCTGATGGTGATTATGACTCCCACCGATGCAGGGGACGGGGTGCTGGTGCAAGCGCCGACGGCCTCACCGGCGCTCCAGGGCAGCTACCGGGTTGAGGATGAAGTGTTAACCATTGTTACCCCCACCGACGCGGGGCAGGTAGAAGAACGCCTGTGGTTTGTAAACCCCAACCTGCGCATGCGCACCAGCGTGCTTAAAACTGGAGAGGATGTGCAAACGGCATCGTTTTGCTCAGAAATTCGCATGGGCGTAGCCAAACCTGCTGACTGAGCATATCTTTCAAAAAATCCAAAAATCCCCCGACTAAAGCCGAGGGATAAGAGTAACTGGTGTTGAACGCTGTTGAAACAATTAAGCGCGTCTGCTGTGGCTAGCGTGTGGGGGTGTAGCCTAAAAACCTCTGTCTTTTGAGGACCCTCTTCTCATCGCCCTCTTTGGACAGGGATAGTCACGCTCGGTCTTGGCGACCTCAACTAGGTTTGCCGTCAGGACAAGCACCGCTGGGGATGATTTAAATCAGGGGGTCTGACAGGGGCGCTTGACCCTCGGAGCCGACTGCAACATTAGGCAGCTGAAGATCGGGTTGGTCCTCGGGCAGCTTTTGCACAATTAGTTCGTTGCCGTCGCGACCCAGAACAGCCACGGTGTCGCCAGGCACCAGCGGTACTGCGGCGGAGGCTGCGATCGCAGTCCAGTAGACCCCTTCAAACTTAACCTGGTACTTGCGGCCCTCCAGAAGGTCTTGAACTATAGCTGTTTTATCTGTCCAAGCTCCCTCTGGAAATGTAGGTTCATCAGCCGAGTCAGCGGCCCACTGAATATCTTGGGGTGAATCAGCTTCAGGAAAGACATCTTCTATTAGATCGTCTGACATGGCTCAAACCTTTTGTAGGATAAGGACTAGTTTCGATGGGTTCTAGGGTTTAGAACTCATCCTTGAGATAGATAGCAGCTCGAAAGAGATAGCAGCGCGTGATAGATAGAATGTCACCATTAGAGCATTGGTGAGTCGAGGTGGTTGGCAGGGGCACCGCTAAGTCGCTATGCTGCCCTGGAATGTGAGGACAAACAACGGCTATGGCAGGGTCTCAAATCGAACAGTGGCACGAGCCAGAACTCAAAAACGACCCAGCGGTGGAGAGCGCAGCGACGGCAGCGGCTATCACCCTAGCGCCGTTGCCCGCGCCGCGGCCGCGCCCTCGGTGGCAGAGAAGACTGGCGATCGCCGCTGGGGTAGGAGCCCTGGGCGGTCTCGGCGGTCTGCTGTGGTGGGCTTTGCGCACGCCGTCGCATCCCTACGTGATGGATATTTTGCCCTCCCAGAGTGAGTATGCGATCGCTCGTGGGGAAAGCCCGCTCCTGAGCTGGCAGGTGAGCAACCCTCGCCAAGTGCAGACCATCCTGCTGCGCGGTTACGCCCCAGACGGCACCCTAGTATTTGGCCCAGAAACCTACGACCTATCGGAGGGACTGCCGGTTGGTCTGCTGCCGTACTGCGACCAGACCAGACAGCTGCTCACCTGTCGCGAAGTGCCCCTCGAACTGCGTGAGCCGGGCCAATACCGCTTTGAGCTCACTCTGCTGCCCGATATGGATCTGAACTTAGCCCCTATCCAGGCCGAGAGCAGTCTAGTCACCGTAGCCGACCTGCCCCAGCCCACCGTGGTCGAACTCGCCCCCGATCAGGTGATTTACTCTGAGGCCGGCACCCAGGTTTCGGCCAACATGCCAACTCTGGCCCCGCCCGTTACTGATGCTGGCATTCGCGTCAGCTGGATTGTCACCAACCCCGCAAGCCTGCAAGACCTACTGCTGGTGGTCAAGCGGCCCGATGGCACGACCATAGGGGGGCGGCGGTTTGCCCTGCGCAAACCAAATAGCCCCCAGGTGGCCCTGCCCGAAGAGCTTCAGCCCTTTTGCAAACTTGAAGACCGGCTAATTTGCCAGGGGGTGCCCAGCGGCATGATGGAGGTGGGGCAGTACCAGTTTGAGCTCACCCCGGTACCGGCTAACTTGGGCGATCGCGAGCTGCCAGCGGCCAAACAAAGCGAAGTGGTGAATATTCAGCCCCGCCCGGTGCGCATTGCCTCGTTCACCATCAATGGACGTGAGGCTCAGCCCAAATATTTAGTGCCGGTGGAGCCGGGTCAGCAAATCCCTGGGTTCCAGGTGGCCTGGCGAGTAGAGGGCGGCTCAACGGCCAAAGTTGAACTGCTGCCTTCACCGGGAACGGTGGGCCTTCAAGGGGCGCTGTCGATGCCCCTCAGCCCAGCGGGCACTACCACCGTGACCCTACGGGTCACAGATGGCCAAAACCCGCCCCTGGTGCGTGCCGTTACCTTTGAGACCTTCAACCCTCGACCCAATCAGCCCGTAATCATTAATCAGGGGGGCGGCACCTCCAGCGGCAGTAGCCAAACTGCCCCAGCGCCTCGGCCTACAACCCCGCCGGCAACTCGCCCCCGCGATCCGCTGGGCGAAGGCATGCGCGACCAAGAGCCAACCACTGGCAGCAATCTCCCCGACCTGCAAAACCGCCCGCCGGAAGAGTTAGACCTCAATTTTTAGGGAAGCACCAACCGTTGGCGGAGGGCTATGGCAAGTTCTAGTTCTGACCGGGTAGACCACAGCCCAGTGCTGCAATCGCTGATGGCCGAGGCAAATATTGCCAGCTACCGTGCCCTCAGCCAGACCAGCGGCGTGCCTCGTTCAGCGATCGACAGCCTGCGCCAGGGACAGGTTGGGCGACTGCGGGTGGACGTGCTGCAACGCCTCAGCCAAGCTCTAGGATTGTCGCTAGAGGATTTGGTGAATAGGTTTAGCTCGCTCAATGTGTCCCAGCTTAGAGGAGGCTCTGAGAATGAGGCGATGGATCAAATTCAGATCCTGCGGCAGGAGTGCGATCGCCTCCAAACTCAGCTCGTCACCCAAGCCGACACCGTGCGCCAGCAGGTGCAGCAGGAGGCGATTGCCCAGCTAGAGCCTTGGTTGGTGCAGTGGCCCACCGCCGCCCACGCCGCCCAGCAAAAGGCCGATCTTCCCGCCCAAAAACTGCTCCCCTTGGTGCGCCCCGTAGAAACCCTCGTACAAAGTTGGGGGGTCACCCCTATAGAAACGGTCGGGGCCGAAGTGTCCTACGACCCGCAGATTCATCAACCCAAGGCCGGCGTTTTATCGCCAGGCCAGCCAGCGAGGGTGAGCCATGTGGGCTACCGTCAAGGCGATCGCCTGCTGTACCGCGCCAAAGTCACACCGATCCAAGCCTAGACGCCGTTGCCTTGAGCTTGGTGCCAGCCCCAGCAAAATTTTTACCCTGCCTATAAATACCCGATGAAGTTAGAGATTTTTTTGCAGTTCTTTACGAAATTTGGGCCCCAGCATGGGAATCTTATGCGTGGGTAGGTCATAACCGGGCAAACCCACTGCACCCTTACTATACAGAACCCCACTTTCTAGCTGAACTCCCTATATTTGAAAAGCTCCCCGCCTAGGCGGGGAGCTTTTCGTTAAGCCAAGCAATTTTGGACTGGCGATTTCGGGATTTCCCCGCTCCTCACCTCATCCACCGTCCCACCCATCCACCCGCCTATCTGCCTACTCCTCCCGCTCCGGCTTCAGCAGCGGAAAGGCGATCACATCACGAATACTGGGACTATCGGTGAGCAGCATCACCAGGCGATCGATGCCGATGCCCTCACCGCAGGTGGGCGGCATACCGTGCTCCAGAGCCGTCAAAAAGTCTTCATCTACCCCAGTAGCCTCCAGATCGCCCGCCGCCTTGCGTGCCGCCTGCAGCTCAAACCGGTGGCGCTGGTCGATGGGGTCGGTCAACTCCGAAAAGCCGTTGGCAGTTTCTCGGCCCACCACAAATAGCTCAAATCGTTCCACCACCTCGGGTTGGCTGCGGTGGGGCTTCGACAGAGGCGAGATCTCGACTGGGTGGTCGATCAAGAACGTCGGCTGAATCAGAGTTTCTTCAATTTTTTGCTCAAAGACTTCATTCAGCAGTTTGCCGACCGAGTCACAGTCTTCGACACCATGCAGCTTGAGATCCTTAACCGCCGCTTTGGCCTCATCTAAGGTGGTGAACTGGCGAAAATCTAGCCCAGTGTGCTCCTGCACTAGATCATGCATCGTCACCCGTCTCCAGGGCGGAGTCAGATTAATGTCTACACCCTGATAGGTGATCTTGAGCGTGCCCAGAATGTCTTTGGCTAGAGTAGCAATTAGGTCTTCGGTAAGATTCATCAGGTCGTGGTAGTCGGCGTAGGCCTGGTAAAACTCTACGCTGGTGAACTCGGGGTTGTGGCGAGTTGACACGCCCTCGTTGCGAAAGATGCGGCCAATCTCAAACACCCGCTCAAAGCCGCCCACCACCAGCCGCTTCAGGTGCAGTTCAGTAGCGATACGCAGGTAGAGATCCATCTCCAGAGTGTTGTGGTAGGTGACGAAGGGGCGCGCCTCGGCCCCCCCGGCCTCGCTTTGCAGCACTGGGGTTTCAATCTCTAAGAAGCCCCGATCTTCTAAATAACGACGAATGCCGGAGGTAATTAGTGCCCGCTTGCGAAAGGTGTCGCGCACGGTGGGGTTGACGATTAAATCGACGTAGCGCTGGCGGTAGCGCTTGGCCACATCCGTCAAGCCGTGCCACTTGTCGGGCAGAGGCAGCAGCGCCTTAGTCAGCAGGGCATACTCCTGCACTTTGACCGAGAGTTCGCCCTTCTCGGTACGCTTGATAGTGCCGCGCACGCCGAGGATGTCGCCTACGTCGGTGAGCTGCTTCAGGTGTTCAAAGGCCTGCTCATCCGCAGTGCCCATGTTCTCTTGAATTGTGGCTTTTTCCAGGTAGAGCTGAATGATGCCACTCTCATCTTGCAAGGTAAAGAAGGCCAGCTTGCCAAACACCCGCCGCGCCAAAATTCTCCCAGCGAGGGAAACAGGGGCATCCACTTCGGCTCCAGCTTCTAAATCAGCATATTTGGCCTGTAAATCGGCGGTATGGTCAGTGACATCCCACCGATAGGCAAAGGGATTTTGGCCTAGCTGCTTGAGGTCTTCTACCTTTTGCAGCCGCGCCGCACGAATTTCTTCAAGGCTAGAAGCACTTTGGCCTGGGCGGTTAGAGTCAGACGACATAGCTAGGGGCAGGTGAATGGCAAAACGTCACAAGCCCCCATTATAGGGAACCCTGGCCCCCGGACTACGACGAGCGGCAATCCTTTAAAGCAGTTAAGCCTGACCGCTAGCTCCTCTCCAAACGGGAGAGTCCAGCGGTCAGGCTTGAGTTAAATCTGGCAGTAGGAGCCTAGAAGTAGGCGTAGGATGATGCCGTGGCGGCGGCGATCGCAACCAGCCCCTGCCGCACAAACGACAGCAGCAAAAAGGCCAGAATTGGCGAGATATCAATGCCGCCCAGGGGAGGAATAATCGAGCGGAATAGGTTCAAGTAGGGGTCGGTTAGCTGGCTCAGCACCGAGAAAGGCGGGCTAAACCAATCCACATTGGGAAACCAGCTCAGAAGAATACGTACGATCAGCAAGATCGTATAGATCGATAAAAACGTGGTGAGGGTTTGTACCAATATGTCCATTTGAGAACCTCGGCAGTAGTCGTTATCAACAATACACGGAGCGTCTAAGTCTGTCAGTTAGTGTAACGGTTTGCTTCGTCCAGCACGGGACGAACCCGGTAGATTTGCTTAAGAGTCTATACGGGATGGGCTTTCCCAAGGGCGCTCAGAGTGGCCGTTGATGCCGCCGAGCTGCTGCCGCACATCATCGATCGCATCGTTGAGCTGGGCAATTTTGTCTTCTAGGCCGAGGCGGGCAGCTTCAATGCTCTCTTCGTCGGGGTCGTCAAACTCGCCGAAGGCCAGGCTACCGCCGGTTTTGGGTAGCGCAGATTTGGTTTTGCCCCCCGACTGCTGAATGCGCGTAGCCGCCAGCGCACCAACAACACCACCCAGGGTGCCACCCACCAGGGTGCCGAGCAGAAATCCACCGACGAAATTGTCTTGCTGACTCATAGGTCGTTAATCCATTTAACCCAAAGAACCGAAGCCTACAATACTCTAATTGTGGCAAAGCAACCGGCCAACTGCACAGTACAAATTCGGCGATCGCCCCCGATACCGCTTTCATTCTGACGGATTTTGGGTGGCGAGTGGGCTAGGTACCAAAGGTGCGATCGCCCGCATCCCCCAGCCCCGGCACAATGAACCCGTGCTCATTCACCTCTTCGTCAATCATGGCGGTGTAGATAGTCACCGCAGGGTAGGCCGCCGCCAACTTTTGCAGGGCCGGTGGTGCCGCCACAATCGAAATAATTCGCACCACCGCCGGGTCAATGCCCCGCTGAGTCAGCTGCTCCATCATCGCCATGATGGTGCCGCCCGTGGCCAGCATCGGTTCACTGATGATCACCCGCGTGGCAGGGTCGAGCTGAGCTGGCAGCTTGTTGAGGTAGCAGCTCGCTTCCAAAGTTTCTTCGTTGCGCACAAAGCCTACGTGGTACACCGAGGCCAGAGGCAGCAGGGCCTGAATCCCCGGCATTAGCGCCAGCCCCGCCCGCAAAATCGGCACAATCATCGTTGGTACCTCAGGGTTAATAAAGGTGGCCGGAGCCGGGCCGAGAGGCGTATTCACCGTCGTATCCATCGTTGGGATCCACTCGCGAATAGCCTCGTAGGTGAGCCAGCGGCCCAATTCTTCCATCGCCGAGCGGAACAGCGGCCCCGGCGTATCAGCATCGCGAGCCACCCCCAACCAATGCTTAACCAAAGGATGCGGCGGAACATAAATACGCAGTTGAAAGGATGACATAACCCAGGTGCCCGCGAAAAATCTGCCACATCATACCCCGGAGTCTCCCAGAGAAGCGATTCCTTCCCGACCCGAACCTGACGCCGCCTAGACCATCACTCGCTGCACCCCCTACCCATTCACCCCCTACCCCTACGGCTCTCCTCCTACGGTTTATTCGGTGTAAAAACCCTGTTTTTACAGGGGTAAGCCACACCTGTGCGCACCCTTTGATTCTGTCAAGATGAACATATCGGCGCAAGGAGATAGCAATGGCAAAGCGATTTTTTGGTAGGCCTTTTATGAACTGGTACCGTCAGTTGTTACGCAACTCTAAATATCGTTGGGTTGTGCTGTTTGGCACCCTGGTTTATCTGGTCAGCCCCATTGATATTTCTCCCGATTTTCTTCCGGTTTTGGGTTGGCTTGACGATGGCCTGATTGCTACGATCGCCGTCACCGAAATCACCCAAATCCTACTTGATCGCAGACGCAATATACGCCAGGTCGATGAAACGATCGCAATGACAGAATCCGTAGATACCAGCGCAACAGTAATTGATGTAGACGCTGTTACCGTTCGCTAAATCCAGTTCAGGTTCGGTTTTTAAGCGCTGTTGGTGAGCAAACACCACGACCAAATTGGACACAATTCAACATTCTTTCAACCCCATTTTCCAATTAGGAGAATCCTCATGACCAATACCGTACAAGACCGCGTTAAGACCGAGTGGGAAAAAGCCCAAAAAGAAGGTGGCCAGCGTGCTAGCCGTATTCGCGAAATCGTTAAAGCTGCCGCTGCCGAAGCTCTGGCTGAACTCAGAGAGGGCTCTGGCGAAATCGAAACCCAAGGTCGCAAAACCTTGGCGGAAATGATTGCGCAACTTCGAGCCAACGAAGCCGCCGATGCAGCTACCGCTGAAGCTGTCGCCGATGCAGTTGCCGAGGCTGTTCAGGCCGAAGCGATTAACGCTGAGACCTCTACCGGGACCAGCACCCCTGCCCCCACCTGGGCACAAATCTTTGCCGACCTGCGCTATTTAGCCGACGATCGCAAAGTCGGCTGGGCCCAGCAAATTCTGTCTGGCCTTCAAACTCAAATTGATCGCTTCGACACCAAAATGGCTACGGAACAGGGCGATCGCTACGACGTTGTCCGGCCCCTAGTGCGAGGCTTTCGCTCCCTATTGACGCTGGCCTACAGCAAACTGGGTCAGCCCGCTGAGCCCCCTGCGCCCACCCCCGTCCGCATCGTTGTGTTGGACGATGTCGAAACCTCAGTGGACGACTCGACAAACGTCTAGTTTTGGTTGGTTGTGTGTTGATCCTTAGGTAAAGCAAGAGTGCCTCTGCGTGACATCGCAGAGGCGCTTTTTTTATTGAAGGTGCGGTTCTGCTGCTAGGGGCACCAAAAAAGGTAACAAAGTACGGCGGTTACGTTGCGCTGTGCAAACCTGTGCAACGTTTCCTGGCGTGGCGCTCCCTAGCGGCTGACCGACTTGATAGAACAGTGAAACGGGTTTGATGGCTAGATCTAGGCCCACTCAATAGCGGTACTCCTCATTATTTTGGCGAGTGTTTACCTATGGTTAGCTCTCCTCTCGCCCAGCCTTTTCAACGCACCCAGCCGGAAAGTAGCCTGTCTACCGCTGACCCGCAGCTGGCTCTAGCCGTGGCTGACGATGGGTTTTTGCGATCGCTGCTCACCGAGAGTCTGCCTGCGATCGCCCACCCCCACGAAATTGGCTCCGTCACCGTCGAGGTCGGCGTTCCCCTGCCCAATGCCCAGGGCCGCATGGATGCCGCGCTCACTTTCGAGCACATCAACTGCGTGCTGGCCGGGTCTTATCCCGATGCGCCACCACTGCCCGATGTCCACAACCATCGCGAATACCAGGCCATCACCCCCTGCCACTCCGACCTCGCCACCCTGGCGCAAAATGTTTCTCTGAACGAAGCTGAGGCCTTGCTGGCGCGATCGGGTTTTGACCCCGACGAGGTGCAGCACATTCTCAACCTGCCCTCCCAGGGATGGCACAAGTCGTGGTGGTACAGCCTCGCGCCCGATGGGTTTCTCACCGTGCCCTTTCAGCGTCACATTCGCAGCCGCTGCTACGCCGACGGCACTGTCACCCTGCAATTTAAAGACCACTACGCCCAGCAGCGTCCCGAGGGCTTTCGCAGCCAGCCCCAAAAGCTGCCGGTGGTGGTGCATTCGCCCCAGGTCAGCTTTTGCGACAACCTGGCCGCCATCAACCTCAGCCGTCAGGCCTTGGCAACTCCCCAGGCCATTCTGATTGCCGACAACTTGTCAGAGCTCGAGGTTGAGGGCTACATTCGCCAAAACGTCAGCCTCTACCGCCAGCGCAGTTTAGAATATCTGCTCAATGCCAACTGCCGCTCCTGTAGTCAGGCCAAGTGCCCGCTTCAGGGGGTAGATTCGTCGCCCGTGTTGGCCTGTAGGTCGTTTCGGCCCATGGATGTCGGAATGTAAACTTGCCCCGGTGGGTTTAGCAGCACCGGCATTTTGCTAGAGGTAGCATGACGCTGAATCTGTCCCCAACTTAGGGTTACGGCCCCGCCCGCCAGCAGCAGGCCAAACAACGCCAAAGAGACCTTGTCTTCTGTCGCCCCCATGAGGCCATCGACAGCACCTACGGTGAGCGCTGTAGCTAGCCACGGTTGTTTTCTAAAAAGCACCTTAATGGGTTGGTCTCCTGGATGTAGCAGATTTATTGACGGTGAAGTGGCCTCTGAAGATTCCCCCTGTCTCCCTTAAAAAGGGAATGCCGAATGAAACTTTTCGGCAAAGACCTGGGGAAGTCTGGCTTAGTTATAAAACATCGTTCCCAATGCGGCAAAAAGTCTACCTAGCGCAACCCCAGCCAGGTGACGATCGCCTGTCCGGTGGCCATCTCAAACAGCACCAGCGCCACAAACCCAAGCATGGCGGCGCGCCCGTTGAGCCGTTCGGCATAGTCATTAAAGCCCGCCTTAGAACGCTCAATGGTTGGGGTGACGGTGGGTTCGAGGTTGGCCATGGGTTTAGGGTGTGTCATTTGCTTTCCTAGCCTACCCTATGGGTTGCCGGTTGTGATATAGGCGTGGACAGACGGGGCGATCGCCCCCTCACCCCATCCCTGGCCACTACACCTTGAGCTACTGTCTTAAGCCGCTGGCCAGCGCTGTATCAGGCGTTGCTACGGTGCATTCTGGGAAACTGGCCGGTCTAGATACAATGCCACCCGTTCCATCAGGTTTGGAATGTAACTATAGAAGCGTTCGTTGCGGAGTTGCATGGCATCGACCGTGCAACTACCACAATGCACCCCTGCTGGTGGAACCGCAGTCGCCTGCACCACCTCATCCGACACGCCAGCCCAGGGCAGATGTCCTTCCGGAGCCTGCAACGAGTAGGTCAACTCCGACTCGTTTAACCAGTCACTGCTGATGAAGTCAACCTCAGCACGAGGAGCCGCTAGTTTCCAGCCGACGCGATCGCGAAAGGCATTGACCGCCGCTGCACCATCATTGGGATGAGCAGCCAGCGCCTCCTGCCAAAGACGCCGCTGCACACTGAGTCCAAACCGCCCGCTGCTAGCCGTTAGCCACATCTGGTCAATGGCGTTTATCAGCTCTGGCCGCAACAATACTGGATCAGAGGGTAGGGGATCGAAAGGTGGCCGTGAGGTTGTCCCTGGGGCCAGCAACCGTCGGGTTATGCGATCGGCAGCGGCCCAGTCCTGAGCTTGAAGGCGTTCTTGTAACAGCGCCAACTGCTCGTCAATCGCCCCGTCGAGGTCGGCATTCGCAGTCTGGCAGGTGCCCACCATTGAGCGCACGTACTCACTAGGGCTCAAGTAGTGGACAACCTGCATCTGCTGGGGCAGTTCGATGGTGGGGCGCAGACTGACGTAGAGGCCATGCACCGAATCGGGTATCCCATAGAGATGCTCAGCATTGTTGGGCTGACCACGAAAAGGGTCTTCAAAGGGCAGTTGAGCATAGGCAGCATTAGAAGCCAGTTGCCCATAAGCACTCAGAGCAGAGGCATTGAGCAGGGTTTGCACCCGACCGGTTTGATCTTGCCACTGCACCGTTAGGGTCAGGGCTGTGCCCTTCGGGTTTTGCAGGTTGTCTGCCGCCGTATTCTCTGACAGGCTGCCCGCTAGTTGGTAGGTTAAACTCCCTCCCCGGCCCAGAGAAGCCATCGTTTCACAGGCGATCCGAGAAGGGGTGCCCTGGGCATTAACGGAGAGTGGTGTAGTCGCTGCCAAAGCTACCACCAATACACAGCCTAACGGCTTTAGGCTCAGCATCTCAGGCATAGGTGTTACCCCTACAGAACACGGACTGAAGTTAGTATCAACCGCTTCGGACGAGCCATTGCCCTCGTTGCGCAAATTGATACGCCCCAAGACCTCAATATCTACCGAGTGCCTGCCGATTTAGAAGATTTGCTCCGCGTCCTGGTCAGCGCTCTGGGAAGTCGAGATTGGCCCAGCCCCTTACAATAGAAACTCAAAACCTCGCTCTCAAGAAACCGTGGCAGCAACCTCCTCCCAAGCCGACAAGCCCACCTTAATGCTGGTAGACGGCCATTCCCTAGCCTTTCGCTCGTACTTTGCCTTTGCGAAAAATGCCGACGGCGGGTTGCGCACCTCCACCGGTATTCCCACCAGCGTGTGCTACGGCTTCTTGAAGTCGCTGCTCGACATGATGGAGGTCGAAAAGCCCGAGTACGCCGCCGTCGCCTTTGACCTCGACCAGCCCACCTTTCGCCACACGGCAGACAGCACCTACAAAGATGGTCGTCCTGAAGCCCCTGAAGGCTTTGGCGAAGACGTGCGGAATCTCAAAGAACTGCTGACTGACTTTGGCCTCAACATCTACGTCGCTCCCGGCTTCGAGGCCGACGATGTAATCGGCACCCTGGCGACTAAGGCGCTGGCAGAGGGGTTTTGCGTCAAGATTCTCAGCGGTGATCAGGATCTCTTTCAGCTGATTGACCCTGACGAGTGCATTACCGTGTTGCACCTGGGCAACGCCTTTGCTAAGGGGCCGAAGACAGGGATGGCGCAGGAGTTCAAGATTGAGGATGTCAAGGCCAAGCTCGATATTTTTCCTCACCAGGTGGTGGATTACAAAGCGCTGTGCGGTGACTCGTCAGACAACATCCCTGGCGTTAAAGGCATTGGGGCCAAAACCGCCGCTAAGCTGCTGGCTGAGTATGGCGACCTCGATGCCATCTACGCTGACATCGACAACATCAAGGGCGCGACTCAGAAAAAGCTGATTGAAGGCAAAGAGTCGGCCTACCACTCGCGCTACATGGCCAAGATTGTTACCGATGTGGATTTGCCCATCGACCTGGCCACCTGCAAGCTCGATGGCTTTGACCCCGACCTGGTGATTCCGGCACTCAAAAAGCTGGAGTTCCAAAATTTTGTCAACCGGCTGGGCAAGCTGCAAATCGCTTTTGGAGGCCAGGCTGCCGAGGAAACAGCGGCGAAAGCCAGCCAGGCCCTAAGTGAAAATTCCAGCACCAGCAGCAAAGAACCCAGTCGCGTCAGCCGCTTTCGGGATACTGGCGGCGCGGATGTGGCCTTCTTTACGGCGGAGGAAACGGACAGTGCCCAAGGGGTGGATGAGGTGGCGATCGCCCCTCAAATCATCACCACTGAGACCCAGCTCTACGAACTGCTCGACATTCTCTCAGCGCAAAAAGACCCCCAAACTCCTGTTTCCTGGGACACCGAGACGACATCGCTGGAGCCCAGGGACGCCGCGCTGGTGGGCATCGGCTGCTGCTGGGGCACAGGCCGCGACGAGATGGCCTACATTCCTGTGGGACACAGCGATGGAGAAATGTTGCCATTAGAGATGGTGCTAGAGGCGCTGCGCCCCATTCTCGAGAGCGCTGAGTTTCCCAAGGCGCTGCAAAATGCCAAATACGATCGCCTCGTGCTGCGCCACCAGGGCATACACCTAGCGGGCGTGGTCTTCGACACTATGCTGGCCAGTTACGTGCTCAACCCAGAAACCAGCCACAACCTGACCGATCTGAGCCTGCGTTACCTCAACCTCTCCGCCCAGAGCTATGAGGATTTGGTGCCCAAGGGGAAGACGATCGCGGATATGGCGATCGCCGATGTAGCCAACTACTGCGGCGCCGACGTTCACACCACCTACCTGCTAGTACCCAAGCTTCAGGCTGAGTTAGACGAAGTTCCCGACCTCAAAACCCTATTTGCCGAGGTCGAGCTGCCCCTAGAGCCAGTGCTGGCGGAGATGGAATGTACGGGCATTCGCATTGACCCCGACTACCTAGCTACATTTTCTAAACAGCTTGAGATTGACCTGGCCCGCTTAGAAAAAACCGCCTATGAAGCCGCTGGGGAAACCTTTAATATGGGTTCTCCCAAACAGTTGAGCACGCTGTTTTTTGAAAAGCTGGGCCTCGACAAGCGCAAGTCGCGCAAAAACAAGTCGGGCGGCTATTCTACCGATGCGCCAACTCTGGAGAAACTCCAGGGCGACCACGCTGTGGTGGATTTGGTGGTGGAGCACCGCACCCTCTCTAAGCTGAAATCTACCTATGTGGATGCCCTACCCACCCTGATTCGGCCCGAAACCCATCGGGTGCACACTGACTTTAACCAGGCGGTGACGGCCACCGGGCGGCTGTCATCGTCGAACCCCAACCTGCAAAACATCCCCATTCGTACCGCCTTTAGCCGCAAGATTCGGGCGGCGTTCATTCCTGAAAACGGCTGGCAGCTGGTGGCGGCAGACTACTCGCAGATTGAGCTGCGCATTCTGGCTCACCTCAGTGGTGAACCTGTGCTGGTGGAGGCTTACAAAAACAACGACGACGTGCACGGCCTCACCGCTAGGCTGCTGTTCGAGAAAGACGACATCACGGCGGAAGAGCGGCGGGCGGGCAAGGTGATTAACTTTGGCGTCATTTATGGCATGGGGGCCTCTCGCTTCGCCCGCGAGGCTGGGGTCAACCGCGCCGATGCTAAGACCTTTATCGATCGCTACTACGAGCGCTACCCAAAGGTGTTTGAGTACCTGCTGAAAATGCAGCGAGAGGCGATCGCCCAGGGCTATGTGCAGACTATCTACGGGCGGCGGCGCTATTTCAACTTTACTGATGGCAAGCTGCGATCGCTGCGCGGCACCGATCCAGCCAGTATTGATCTAGATTCTCTGCGCTCCAACGGCTTCGATGCCGGCTCTCTAAGGGCAGCAGCCAACGCACCCATCCAGGGCAGCAGCGCCGACATCATCAAAATTGCCATGATTCACTTGCACGAGCTGCTGAAGGATTATCAAGCTAACCTGCTCCTCCAGGTCCACGACGAGCTGGTATTTGAGGTGCCCCCCGACGAGTGGGCAGAACTCCAGCCTAAAATCACCGCCGTAATGGAATCTGCCGTGGAGCTAAAGGTGCCCCTCAAGGTCGAAGCCCACGCCGGGCCAAACTGGATGGAAGCCAAGTAACCACCCGGAAAACCACTTTTGAGAAAGGACACTCGATGGATTCAACTCGGTATACCCGTGGGCAAGAGGCGCTGGCCAGAATTCATGGCCACATTGGCGAAGGCGTGATGAATGCATTGGGTGACATCGCCCCTGACTTTGCGCGTTTTATTATTGAGTTTCCGTACGGCGATATCTATTCTCGCAACGGGCTATCTCCAAAGGAGCGGCAGATCGCTACGATCGCATCCTTAGTCACCCTTGGCAATGCTCCCACTGAACTGAAAGCCCACATTCAAGGGTCTTTAAATGTAGGCTGCACCCGAGATGAGATTGTTGAAGTCATCATGCAAATGGCCGTGTATGCAGGTTTTCCTGCTGCGGTCAATTCATTGCTAGTCGCCAAAGATGTGTTTGCAGAGCTAGATGCTAAAGACAAAATGTAGCCCGACCGCAAACTTCAATCAACTGAAGTTTTTTTGAATCGGCTCGATTCTTGGTTCTTCGACATTATTGATATTTCACCTTGGGTTCCCCTGAGTAAATAGCCGAGGATGGTTTTTTCGCGATTGCATCTGGGCATAAATTCGCTGTAGATAGACGTAAAAATTAAGTTTTCAGAACGGCAGCAGGAGCATTCTTAGGTTTGGCGATATAGTGCGGCAAATTGTGCGTTTGGTAGCATCGCCCTCTATGGCAAAGCTTTCCGCTACTGCGGCTTTTTGGGGACTGCTGATCGGCTCTAGCGTAGTAGCTTCGTCTGAGGTCATGGCGCAGGAAGTGCTCCAGGTACAGGCATCGAGCCGTCAGGCGGAAACCGAGGTAGCAGAATGGTTTGAGGCCAATCGCGATCGCCCCACCTTACTACGGGCCTTTGTGCAGCGCATGCCAAAGGGCGGCGATATTCACAGCCACTTGAGCGGGGCTGTATATGCCGAGCGCTACATACAGTGGGCGGCGGCAGACGGCTACTGCATTGATCCGGCGGGGCCTGACCTAGTCGAGCCCAGCGCCTGCAATCAAGACAGCAGCTACTTTCCGGCGGCCCAGCTCTACGGCCGCCCGGCCACCTACGATGCGTTGGTCAATCTCTGGTCGACCCGCAATCTACCCTTTGCCAACCAGTCGGGCCACGATCAGTTTTTTGAGGCGTTCGGCGGCTTTGACGCGATCTCCTCGTCCCTAACCCGCCAGGATGACATGGTGGCTGAGGTCGCCAATCGCGCCGCCTCCCAGCATATTTCTTACCTAGAGCTGTTGATGACGGTCAAAGGCAGCGAGGCGAGGCAGCTGGGACGAACCGTGGGCTGGAACAGCAATTTTGCCCAAATGCGCCAGCGGCTGCTCGACGAGGGCCTAATGGATCTAGTTGCCCAGGGCAGTCAGGATATGGCCGCCCTCGAACGCGAGGTGGACAAAACCTTAGGCTGTGAGACACCGCGCCCCCAGCCCGGCTGTGAGGTGACAGTGCGATATTTGCAGCAGACCACCCGCACCCGCCTGCCCGAGGAGGTTTTTGCCCAGTTTGTCTACGCCTTTGAGCTGGCTAAAGCCGACTCCCGAGTGGTCGGCATCAACCTGGTGGCTCCAGAAGATAACCCTGTGGCCCTGCGCGACTATAGCCTGCACATGGAGATGCTCGGCTTTCTTAAAGCCCAGTTTCCTGAGGTCAACATTTCGCTTCACGCCGGAGAGCTGACCCTGGGACTGGTGCCGCCCGATGACCTGCGCTTTCACATTCGCCAAGCCGTGGAGGTAGCCCAGGCCAGCCGCATTGGCCACGGGGTCGCTATTCTTTACGAAAACGAGCCCTTTCAACTGCTGGAGGAAATGCGCCGCCGGGGCGTACTGGTGGAAATTTGCCTCACCAGCAACGAGGTAATTCTCAATGTCGAGGGCGACGAGCATCCCTTTCTCGATTACCGGGCCGCTGGGGTACCGATGACCCTGGCCTCCGACGACGAGGGCATCGCTCGCATCGACCTGAGCAACGAGTATGGGCTGGCGGCACAGCGCTACAACCTGGGCTACCGCGATCTTAAGCAGCTGGCCCGCAACAGCTTGGAATATAGCTTTCTAACGGGGGATAGTCTTTGGGCCTCGCCCGAATTTAACCAGCTCTCACTTCCCTGTGCCGATGATGTTCCTGGTTCAGCAACGACTTCGGCGGGCTGCGCTGGCTTTTTGGCGGGGAGCGATCGCGCCCGCACCCAGTGGCAGCTCGAGGCTGAATTTGCCGAATTTGAATCGCTATCATCGTTTCGGTTTCGCTGATGGCAAAGGTTTTGGTCGTTACCGGTGGCAGTCGGGGAATTGGCGCTGCTACGGCCCGTTTAGCGGCTGAGCGAGGATATGCGGTCTGCGTCAACTATCTACACAGCCAAGCGGCGGCCCACGGGGTGGTTGACTCAATTGTCCAAGCGGGTGGACGGGCGATGGTCGGAGACCGGCCTCGGGCCATCGCCGTCGCTGCTGATATTTCTCTAGAAGACGAGGTTCTGCGCCTCTTTCAAACAGTGGATGAGCAGCTGGGCCCGCTGACGGCCCTGGTGAATAACGCCGGCATTCTAGAGCAGCAGCGGCGCGTGGATGAACTCGATGCCGCCCGGCTCAACCGCGTCTTTGCCGCCAATGTGACCGGCAGCTTTCTCTGCGCGCGGGAAGCCGTGAAGCGCATGTCAACGAAGTATGGCGGGGTCGGTGGGGCGATCGTCAATGTGTCATCGGTGGCGGCGCGGCTGGGGTCGCCAGGAGAATATGTAGACTACGCCGCGTCTAAAGGCGCGATCGACAGTCTCACTATTGGCCTAGCGAAGGAAGTGGCCGCCGAGGGCATTCGCGTCAACGCGGTGCGCCCGGGGTTCATCTACACCGATATTCACGCCAGAGGCGGAGAGCCCGATCGCGTCGAGCGTGTACAGTCTGCTGTACCCATGCAGCGAGGCGGGCAAGCGGTGGAAGTGGCCCAAGCGATTTTGTGGCTGCTTTCGTCAGAGGCCTCCTACACCACAGGGTCATTCATTGATATAGCGGGTGGCAAGTGAATTGGAAGTTTCCTCAAATGCCTGCTGTAGGAACCTGGGTTTTGGATAGACGAGCGGAGTGCACAGATTTACCGTTTGGATGAGCCAGCCCAGACGACTGTCAACCTTTCCACCTGCAACCCAGCTATCCGACCAGCAAACTTGCCCTACTCCCCGCACAAAAGTTGGATAGATGGGGTAAGTTTAGGCCTGTGGTTTGGCCTTCCTCGGTTATGGGTTTTAAGCGTTTCTTCACCGGTCTTTGCCTGGGTCTCGTACTCAGCGTGTGTCTGTCTTGTTCCCAACGGGCGCTGTTCTCGGAAACTCCTGCTCCAGCAACCCCAACTGCTGAAGCTGAGACCATATCCCCCGCTGAGGCCCGTGAGGGTGCAGTCACAGATGTGGCTCCAGCCCCGCCAGAGTTGTCTGCCGAAGCCGAGGCGATCGTGGCCAGCGTAGCGGGAGGTCTAGCCAACCCACCCCGCAAGGATGTGCGACTGGTAGCTATTAGCGATCTCAATAGCGCCTACGGCTCGACCGACTACGACCCTGAGGTAGATAGGGCGATCGCCCTATTACCCTTCTGGCAGCCCGACCTGGTGGTGTGCGGCGGCGACATGGTGGCGGGGCAAAGTCCATCTCTTACGGCACCTCAAATTCAAGCCATGTGGCAGGCGTTTGATGACCATGTAGCAGCGCCCCTGCGCCGACAAGCCGTGCCCTTTGGGTTTACCATCGGCAACCACGATGCCTCGGGTGCGAAGGGTCCCAACAACCAATTTCTCTTTCAGCAGGAGCGCGACTTAGCCACGGCCTACTGGACAGCCGCCGAGCATAGCCCTGGGGTTAATTTCATCGATCGCACCGATTTTCCCTTCTATTACACCTTTGAGCAGCAGGGGATTTTCTTCATGGCCTGGGATGGCTCGACGAACCGCCTGCCCGAGGAAAAGCTGGCCTGGGTGGAGCAAGCCCTAGCCAGCGACGCGGCCCAGCAGGCCAAGGCGCGCATTTTGCTTAGCCACCTGCCCCTCTATGGCATTGCGGTAGGGCGCGACAAACCCGGCGAAGTGCTCGACAACGCCGATCAGCTGCGGGCCATGCTAGAGCGTTACAACGTGCACACATACATCAGCGGCCATCAGCACGCCTACTATCCTGGCCATCGGGGCAATCTTCAGCTGTTGCACACCGGCATTTTGGGGTCTGGGCCGCGTGCCCTGATCGACAGCAGTCTGCCACCGGGGAAAGTGCTGACCGTGATCGACGTTGACTTTGCCGACCCAGAGTTGACCACCTACACCAGCTACGACATGGCAACCCTGCGCACCATTGAGTACGCAGAACTGCCTCGGTTTTTGGCGGGCCACAACGGCATTGTGCTGCGGCGAGATGTCAGCTACGACGAGCTCGCCCCCGACGAAAAATCCTTTTGCGAACAGCGGTTAGGCCCAGCCTTCTGCACTGGGCACTTGTCCTTTCCCAGACCCAAAACTTACAGCGCCTAGCTACCGTTTGAACCCCATTTAGCAGGGCTAGGCAACAGCGTATTCTGTGCTAGTCTGATAAGGATCACGGGCAACTATGCCCGAATTTCCTTGTCTGTATTACTTCGTACTGACAGCTAATCATGACGACTCTGCCTGGAGCAATGGGAGGTGGCTCGACCGCTCCGGGGCAATCTAGAACAGTCTGTAGGTTTGACAACCTGTTGTTTGATTCGTTAGTGCATGCCCAGGAGTATAGAAGCGATTTCGTATGACTCAAGTCGTTGTAGGTGAAAACGAAGGCATTGAATCGGCCCTGCGTCGCTTTAAGCGGCAGGTATCCAAGGCCGGGGTTTTTTCAGAAGTTAAGCGTCGTCGCCACTTCGAGACGCCCCAAGAAAAGCAAAAGCGCAAAGCCGTTGCGCGTCGCAAAAAGCGCTTTCGTTAAGCCCTAGCTCGTGTAAGACACGGGTAAGGCAACTATTAAAAAAGAGGGATGCTGCTGGTCAGTGTCCCTCTTTTTTTGCGGCCATGGGGGCGGGCTAGTCATCGGCGTTGGCGGTGACCAGGGTCAGCAGAGGGCCGACTTGCTCTTGGCCGCTCACCGCCAAGTCGCTGTGGCAGAGCACAACGCGATCGCTGACTCGCCCCAGCAGATCACGCAATATGCGCTCGGGGCGATCGCGGTGCAGCGTTTCAATATCCTCAGTAGTCCAGGGGCGGCCCCGGTACGACCCCAAAAATATCGGGTAGCCAAACAGCAGATTGTCGGTACCGGCCAACCATCGGGGCGATCCGGCGTCAATCCAAAAGTGCCAGCGGTGACGCAGGCGTTGCAGACGGTACTGGTACACCGTGGCGATGGTGATCACCTGGGCCGACTCCACCGGGTAGGGGTTAGCGGTCACGGTGCCCTGGCGCAGCAGCAGAATAAACCGCTCTAGGGAATTGCGGATCGGTTCTGCCGGTTTTTTGGCCAGCATGGGCGATACCTGGCGCAGGCGATCGTCCACTGCCCAGTAATGCTGGGCGGTTTCCATGAGCTCTCGCAGGGCGGCCAACTGATCGGCGGGCAGATGACTACCGCCCCAGTAAAAAGCTTGAATGGCGCGATCGAGCACGCTCAGCACTCCCGGGGTCAAGCGCTGCTGGCGCTGCTGGCGCTGCTGCTCGATCCACTGGCGTAGACGGCTATAAGCCTCGGTAGCTTTGTAGCCAAGCCGATCCCAGCGTTCGAAGCGCTCTACAGGCAACAGTTCGGGCTGCTCCAGACTGGGTTCGAAGCAGTGGTCAACCAGCAGCTCGGCCCGCACTGGGTCAATCTGCACCGCCTCAAACCAGGGGCCGACCTCAGGGGCCTGGGGAATCTGGCTCAGCACCACCAGCATTTCGGCTACCTCCTCAGCGGTAGCCAGCCGCCCCAAACCGGGATAGACAAAGGTGAGCAGCGTGAGCAGCGATCGCACCAGGGGGGAGTGAATCACCGGCCGCTGATCACTGAGGGAAGCCACAGGCAGTCCCCGATCGCTGAGAATTTCAGCCAGGGTGTAACGGGCGATCGCATCTAAACCCGGCCCAATAATCGCAATGTCGTGAGGAGCGACCTGGCCTTCTTTTACCACCTCAACCACTCGCTCCGCCGTCTGGCGCAGCAGCTCTCCCCGCGACACCGTTTGCAGGGTTTGAAAACAGGGCAGCGGTTCCGGCAGCGCTAGAGGATCCATCACCCACTCCACCACCTGATCGCCCCACTTGTAAGCCAAGGAGTCGGTTGCTGGGGTGGCCTGGTCAGTCACCTGGCACTGATCTCGAAGCTGTTCGAGGGCATTAGGGTCTGCTCCCAGCCCCATACGCACCTTGCCGTGGCGGTTCCAGGTCATGGCCACGGGCCGCCCAGCATCAATAAATACCTGGAGCCATTGGGCAGCGATCGCCGGATACTCATCTAGGTCATCCGCAAATATGCCGCCGTAGCGGGCCAGCAGTTTCTCTTGGTAGAGAGGGTGGGGCAGCAAATGCCGCCAGTACAGCTCGGTCATTACCCCATAGGTCAGCAGCCCCCGCGCCAGACACCAGTCGCGCCACTCTACCAGCGCATTGCCAATGGCCTGCCACACCGCTTCGGAGGCAAAGCCTGGGGGAATGCCCTCGGGCAGCAGCACAGGCAGATCTTCGGCCGGAATGCCGCCAGCTGCCGCTAGCTGCAAAAAATCGAGCGATCGCCGCACGGTCTGAGCTTCTAGCCAGCCCTCCACCGCTAGGGTGCCATCTAAGATTTGCTGCCGCCAATGCCCGGCGGCCAGCTCCTGCTCATTTTCGGGTCGCAGCCGTAGCGGAAACTGGGGTGACAGGCCTAGCTCAGCCACTAGCAACGGCCAAAATAGGGTCACCTCATCCTGAATAAACCCGTTGGGTGTAGTCGTGACCGCCGCCACACCGGGGGCGACATCTCCCAGCTGCGAGGCCAGCCGCAGGCGATTATCGCCGTTAGCCGCAAAGATTAGGTGGCTTTGGCCGAGTTCTAGAAGCGCCGGGGGATCTGAGCGCAGCTGCCCCAGCAGCCAGGTGGTCTTGCCGCTGCCCGTTGCACCCTCAAGCCATTGGGGCGAGTTTGCCATGCCAACCCGAGGTAAACGCTATGCCTACTCTAACTCCGACTCCAGATACAAGACAGCCGAGGCAGTAGACTGCCTCGGCTGCCGCTGAGATTCGTTTGCTGAACCGCAGAGATTATTTAAGAGACAGAGATTGCCACCACCAGAAGCCCGCCCACCAGAGCGAAGGCCAGACCGCCCAAAATCAAATAGTTGCGCTTTTGGCTAGGATCCGGGGGCTCAGCCTCATACATCTTAGGCTCAGTGGCAAAGTTGTTGAGGCGACCGCCCTCTTCGGTGGTGTAAGGCATAGCTATAATCCTTCTTAAAACTTGACTAACCTTAAAAGAAGGTTACCTGAATACAGCCTTTCTGGATACCCTCCGACTGGTGGGGATCGCATTGTGCCACTAAACTCCCGTTGCCAGAGACTGGCGCGGCACAAGATTTAAGGGCAGCAGTTGACCCACAGTCGGAGCCAACACTCGGGTCGAATGTCCCTGGGCCGCGATCGCCGCCTGCAGCGCTTGGGGATCCCCCACCGTCTTGAGCCAATTAATCAGCATTCCGCTATAGGTGACTGCGCCCGCATCGGCGGTGGGCAGCACCACCTGGGGTCGCAGCCAATCCACCAGTTCTAAAGCCCCCTTCTGACCGCGAATGATCGGCCCCACCACAGGCAGCGCCAGATCAACCACCGGGGTGATCACCACATCCACAGGGTCTTCCGCCTTTAGCTCAGGCCGGTGAAAGCCGTGGGGCTCGTAGAACAGGGAAGTCCCAGCCTCACCGCACGAGACGTCTCGCAGAATGTAGCCATTTTCTACCACCAACGGCCCCATGGGGGTGCCAGGGATCGCTTTAATGCTCACCTGCTGGTTAAGGGTGAAGGTTTCGCCATGGCTGAGGGCAGTAACTTGGCTGTAGCCCAGACTCTCTGCCACCTTCGCCGCACTGGGCGAACCCACTACCGGAATAGCGCGATCGAGGGCCTTGAGGGTGGGGGGATGGGCGTGGTCTTCTAGCCCCTGGCTGAGCAAGATTAGGTCAATCGCCTCGGGAAGCGGCTGAGGTTGAGGGTGCTCTCCCTTAAATAGCCAGGTTTGCTGACCAAATACCAGCTCTCCCACCAGCCAAGGGTCAACCAGAATGCGCTGTCCTCCCATGGTAATCAGCCAAGAGTTGCTGTCGAGCCAGGTGACTTCCATCGCACAATTCTCTATAGAGCGCCATGCCACCTAGTGTAACGGATTCTTTACAAAGCCATAGCTAACTAGCCGAGGCGCAGCAAGCGGCAGGAGAAAACGGAGCCGAAAAAGTCTTCAGGCCAAGATCGCACTTTAGGGTAATTGGGCGCTGGCCTGCAAACAATCCTCGAAATTGTGCAAATGCTCTGATCCCCGTATAATCCATCTTGGTTTAAGAGATGACGTTTGCTATCATTGCTCCCCGCCAATTTTGCCATGCCCCCTCTTTCGCTCAAGCCCTACACCGTGCTGATCACGGCAACCGGCAAATCGCCTATCACCCTCAGGTTGTGCCCGGTGCCGCTGCTGGTAGGGCTAGCGGTGCTGGTAGGGCTGCCCCTCACCTGGATTAGCCTGCTGCTTTATCAAAACGTACAGCTAGTTCAGCGCAACCAAAATTTGTCTGAAACCGCCAGCGAAGTGCTCACCGAGCTAGACGCCATTGGCAACGAGATCGAGGTGCTCAAAAATCGAGCTGGCTTACCCGAGCAAAGCATTGAAAATACTCGCGTCCCTAACTCCAAGGCGGAAATTCCTCCCCGAGGCGGCGTGGCAGAGGAGGCTCCGGCTGAGGTCATGTTCGACGAGGCCCGTCGTCAACTGCCGAGTCTAGAGGTCATGCTGGCTCGGGCCGTGAAGCCAGCCCTTGAGCAAACCCTGGAGTCCGAAGCCGAGCAGGCAGCAGCCTTCCCCAATGGCAAACCGATCGTAGGCGAGTCATCAATTTCCTCTGAGTTTGGGCTGCGGCCCAACCCCTTTGGCCGACGGGGCTACGAAATGCATGAAGGCGTAGATTTTGCCGGGCCGGTGGGCAAACCGATTTTGGCCACCGCCGAGGGTGTGGTGGTGCGGGCTGACTACAACGGCGGCTACGGCAACCACGTCAGAATCGACCACGGCTACAACTACGAAACCCTCTATGGACACCTGTCAAAGCTGGAGGTCAAGATTGGCGATCGCGTTCAGCGAGGCGATGTGGTGGGCTATCTGGGCAGCACCGGGCGCTCCTCTGGGCCTCACTTGCACTACAGCATCTACCGCAACGGTCAGGCGGTGAATCCTCGCCATTATTTGAAGCTTGCGGAAACTAAATAGTAGGATCGGGAAAACTACCTGGGCCGACGCCGGCATTACCGATCTATGGGCAACACCTTTGGGGATTTATTTCGCATTACCACCTTTGGCGAATCCCACGGCGGTGGGGTGGGGGTGGTCATCGACGGCTGCCCGCCCCGCCTAGAGATTTCTGCCGAGGAAATTCAGGCTGAGCTCGATCGCCGCCGCCCGGGTCAGAGCAAAATCACCACCCCCCGCAAAGAGAGTGATCGCTGCGAAATTCTCTCCGGCGTCTTTGAGGGCAAGACCTTGGGCACGCCCATCTCAATTTTGGTGCGCAACGAAAATACTCGCCCCCAGGACTATAGCGAGATGGTCACCGCCTATCGGCCCTCCCACGCCGATGCCACCTACGACGCCAAGTACGGCCTGCGCAATTACCAGGGGGGCGGGCGATCGTCGGCACGGGAAACGATTGGCCGGGTAGCGGCAGGGGCGATCGCCAAAAAGATCCTTCACCAGGTCACCGGTACTGAGATCATCGGCTACGTCAAACGCATCCAAGATCTAGAGGGCAGCGTGGACCCCAGCACTGTCACCTTAGAGCAGGTCGAGAGCAACATTGTCCGCTGCCCCGACCCGATCGCCGCCGAGCAGATGATCGACCGAGTTGAAGCCATCCGTGACCAGGGAGATTCCGTCGGTGGCGTGGTCGAGTGCGTGGCGCGGGGAGTCAAAGTCGGGCTGGGTTCCCCCGTATTTGACAAGCTTGAAGCCGACTTAGCCAAGGGCGTAATGTCGCTGCCCGCCAGCAAGGGATTTGAAATTGGCTCTGGGTTCGCTGGTACCCTGCTCACCGGCAGCGAGCATAACGACGAATTCTACACCGACGAGGCAGGCATCCTGCGCACCCGCACCAATCGCTCCGGCGGCACCCAAGGGGGCATCTCCAACGGGGAAAACATCATCATTCGCGTTGCCTTTAAACCCACTGCCACTATTCGCAAAGCCCAAAACACCGTCACCAACACTGGCGAAGCCACCGTGCTAGAAGCCCGAGGTCGCCACGACCCCTGCGTGCTGCCCCGCGCCGTGCCCATGGTAGAAGCCATGGTGGCTCTGGTGCTGTGCGACCACCTACTGCGCCACCACGGCCAGTGTGAGCTGTTTTGATTGATAGCGGTTTCTAAGGGCTAACGCTAGACCATGAAAATTACCGGCCTTGACCAGGTACCCGAGGAGTCGGTTTCCCACAACCCGGCGATCAAAAAGCGGGTGCTGCTGCACAGGGATGATTTACCTCACCTGACCAACTTTGCCCAGGCCCGCTTTGCCCCTGGACAGGTCGCCAACGGCCACAGCCACGCCGACATGGCCGAAGTGTTTTTTGTCGAAGCGGGCGATGGCACCATCACCGTTGACGGCCAGGCCTATCCACTGACCCCCGGTATCTGTATTGCAATCGAGCCCGGCGAACACCATGAAGTCGCCAACACCGGCACCCAAGAACTCGTCCTCACCTACTTTGGCCTCCGCATTTAGCCGTCGCCCTCAATTCTCTAGACTCACCCACCCCTCACCTTTCTGCGGATCCTGCCGCGAACACTCGCCCAATCACCTCCTCCACCGGCGGATCGCTAACGGTCAAATCCTGGACATCCAAATCTCCCAGCAGCCGAGCGACGGTTTGAGTTAGGGTATCGCGGTGCACAATCAGCCGGGCGGTGCAGCCCTCTAGGCTTTCTAATTCGCCGTAGCGGCTCAGGGTAGCCGCATCGCAGCCAGTAGCCAAATCGACGGTAACTTCTCGGTAGGGGGCAAAGCGATCGAGCAGCCCCTCTAGGCTGCCGTCATAGATTAACCGTCCCTGGTAAATTAGCAGCACGCGACGACACAGGGCAGTAATATCGGCCATGTAGTGGCTAGTGAGCAAAATGGTGGCTTCGTAGCGACGGTTGTAGTCGCGCAAGAATTCTCGCACCGCCACCTGGGCGTTAACGTCTAGTCCCAGAGTAGGCTCATCTAAAAATAAGACGCGGGGACGGTGCAGCAGAGCCGCCATCATCTCAGCCTTCATGCGCTCACCGAGGGACAGCTTGCGCACAGGCTGATTCAGCTTTCCCTGGAGAGCCAGCATCTCGGTGAGTTCGTCGACTCGATAGCGAAATTCTTTGTCAGAAAGACCATAGATAGCGCCATTAATGCGCAACGAATCCAGAGCAGGCAAGTCCCACAGCAGCTGCTGCTTTTGCCCCATAACCAGGGTAATATCCTGCAAAAACTCAGTGCGCCGCTGAAAGGGCACTTGGTCGCCGACCCGCACGGTGCCGCTAGAGGGGTGGATGAGCCCAGTGAGCATTTTGAGGGTGGTGGTTTTGCCGGCGCCATTGGGTCCTAAAAAACCCACCACCTCGCCGGGCTCAATGTGGAAGGAGATGGACTGCACTGCGTCTACCAGACGATACTGACGACGCCAGAAATGCCTTAGCGTGCCCCCTAACCCAGGCTCTTTAATAGCGATGGGATAGCGCTTGCTGAGCTGATTGACATCGATAGTGGGCATAGCGGAACAGAGAATAGAGCATCTAGACCCCAACGTGGGGTCTATGGCTTTCACTTTACCGCTAACCTTCTGCGGAAGCTGGCGATCGCCAGCCTCGTAGCCCAGTAGCGAGTTCACCCAGCCTGTCTACCCCTGAGCTGAGCGCGTCCCAACTTCTGCCACCCAACGATAAGCACGAGAAGGTCGCCTAACCGATTAGTCTGCCAATCTGAAGTTGACAGATTAGTGAGGGTCAAAGTCCCAAGTTCATAAACGGCCTTGAACCTAACCCCTTAAACCCTGAACCCCAGGATGCTAAAGCCCGTCACCATCAGCTTGGTCCAAGTCCTGGACTTAGCCCGCAACCCGGCGCAAGAAATGAAGGCGTTCGTTAAGCCCCATGGTGTTGATGCGGGCAAGCAGCGCCTTGGTTGTAGCCGAACCGTCTTGGCAGGCGGTTAAGGGCAGTCGATTGGCAGGCATGAGGTTAAACAGGCGGTGCCAAAAGGCCAGCTTCATATTCACGTTGAGAGTTTGGTAGGCCTGGGTAAAGCGGGTATCGGCCCCGGCGAGAATATCGCGCAGGATGGCTACCTGATCGTCGCGATCGACTTGCTGAATCTGGCCCAGCAGCTGCTGCACCGCCTGGGAGAAGAGCGCTACCGGGGCGATCGCCGCAAAGGCCTGACCCAGGGTGTCGTAAATCTGCCAAAGCACGGCAATCTTGCAGTCTACATCGACCGATTCAAACGATTGAACAGCTTGCTCAAACTGAAGGCGAACGTCAATAGCGGTCATGGTAGGTTTCCTGTAGGAGCTTGTTATGGGGTGGAGATAACAATGCGGTAGAGCAGGTGAGGGCTCTGTCACACAGATCGCAATTGCTGGAGGCGGGATTTTAGCTCTGGCAAGCCATAGCTAAAACAGTGGATTTAAAGGGTCAAAGCAGAAAAAAGAAAGGAAAAATCGTGTCAATTCAACAGGGTTTAGCATCTATTCATATTGATCCCTGATGTCTTTGAATACGCGACGTTTCTTCCAAGTTTCTTTTGATTTAAAGCATAACTAGGGTTGATGGCTGCGCTCACCCTCCGAAAGAGAGGGAAATTTTGTTTATTTCCCGATTGTTACCAAGCCAGGGGGGCCATCGTCTTTTAATATTTAGTTACACAACTGGGGTGCCGTTTCGGCAGCGGTTAGCGTTTTTAGGGCTAATCTCGCTCAGGCCATTGCTTGGATTGCTGTTCTCTGAAGTTATGAGGGCAATTTTGATGTTTAAACGCAAAGCGGCTCCGCCATTGACCTATTTGAGTCAAAAAACTGAGTTTGAGGGGGTGCTCCACGCCGAGGGTATGCTGCGAGTAGACGGCGTGATTCACGGCACCGTAGATATCAAAGGTGATTTAGAAATTTCCTCTACGGGGTTGATTGAAGGTCCCGAAGTGAAGGCCCAAAACATTGTGGTGCAGGGAGTGCTGAAGGCCCGAGTGTTTGCCGAAGGCAAGCTCACCCTCAGCCGCACAGCTCGTTTGGAAGGAGATGTAGTGGCTGGAGCCCTAGAAATAGAACCGGGTGCTTACTACACCGGATATATCGAGACTCGAGATGCCAAGTCACTGCCGCCGGCGCGCGAGGTGCCCGAGCTCTACGGCACCACTGAGCTTTAGCTCAACTAGCGCTCGACTAACAATTGGGGTGCTGCTAGTCGCGCATGACCCAGGTAATTAATACCAGGGCTATGCCCCCCAGCAACCAGGGTGAAGGCGCTAATAGCTGGCCTAGGTGAGTTAGGCTGTTGACCTCATGGGCGATCGCCCACGTAGTCAACACGCAGATTATCAGCATCACAAGTCCCATCGCTGGTACCTCCTGCGGTCATCATTAGATACGCTACTTATATTGGACTGGTGTAAATAGAGACAGTTCAACTTCTGTCTATTATGGCCGCCGATTGCAGCGGTTACCGAGCACCATAGAATTGAACCGTAGGAGACTGGAGCCATGACCAATAAGCATCAACGTCGTGGAGCAGTGGCGCTAGCAGCAGGGCTTTCCGTGGGTCTGATATCAACGTTGCCTACCCTGGCCCAGCAAGCTAACTTCGAGTCGTTCACGCTGTCTGCTGGCACCCCGGCAACTAGTGTCAGCGGCTTTACCAACGGGATTTCTGCGCTATCTAATATTGCTGGGCGCGATCGTAATGGCACTATCTGCGCCGGGTTTGCCGACGTTGCCCCCGATCACGTCATGGTATTGCAGCAAGACTTCGCTACCCTCACCCTTCAGGTCAATAGTGGCGGCAACGATACCAGCATCCTCATTCAAGGACCCGATGGCACTGTGCGCTGTGGCGACGACACCGATCGCCGCAATCCTGATGCCTTAGTTCAAGATCAAAGCTGGTCAGCGGGTACCTACAGCATCTGGGTAGGCTCCCACCAGCAGGGGCAGCGCTACAACTATTCCCTTAGTGCTAATCCTTAGGACCAACTCATCGTACGCCAACGCCAAGCCGTAACGCAGACCTAGAGTAATCCACACCAGCGAAAGGTGTTGGCCTAGGACATGGCCACGTTAGGATAGTGAAGCTGCAGTTAACTCCATTGCCTGTGCTCACCACCCTGATTGCCGATTTTCGTATCGTCTTCGAGCGTGACCCAGCGGCTCGCAACTGGCTAGAAGTACTCACCTGCTATCCTGGCCTGCACGCCCTGGGGCTACATCGCTTCAGTCACTGGCTTTGGAACCTGGGCCTGCCCGTAGTACCTCGCGTCATTTCTCACCTAGCGCGGTTTCTCACCGGCATCGAAATTCACCCCGGGGCCACCATCGGTAAAGGCGTTTTCATCGACCACGGCATGGGAGTGGTGATTGGTGAAACTGCGATCATTGGTGACTACGCCCTAATCTACCAAGGCGTAACCTTGGGAGGTACTGGTAAGGAAGTTGGCAAGCGCCATCCTACCCTAGGCAACAACGTAGTCGTTGGAGCGGGTGCCAAGGTACTGGGCAATATCTACCTTGGGCACAACGTACGCATCGGGGCTGGTTCGGTGGTATTGCGAGAAGTGCCCTCTGACTGCACAGTGGTCGGTGTGCCCGGGCGCATCGTGTATCGGGCTGGGGAGCGTGTAGAACCCTTGGAGCACGGCCGCCTACCCGACTCCGAAGCTCAGGTGATTCGCGCCCTGCTCGATCGCATTGAAGCGCTAGAGAAAGAAGTCCAGGCTTTGGGGCAAGTGCGCCGCGAACCCGTTTTAGTGGGTGCTGTTCGCTCGCAAGACGGCGTTTACTGCCGCTTGCAAGACCGCGTCATCGAAGAATTTCTAGACGGCAGCGGCATTTAATCAAGAATCCCTAGAATTTCCAAAACTAGAGTGTCTTAAAAGTTAAGGAGGCCCGGCGTCACAACGCCAGGCCTCCTTAACTTTATTTGGATCCAATTTTCCTATAAAAAGTCTCCATAACTGTGCTTAGAGGATGTCTACTTAAAGCGCTAAATGTAAGGAGTTGCTTACAAAATCTGGCATCACGGCAGTGAATTTGCGTGGGTAATATCTCAGCAAGCTGGGACAGACCACATCTAAGAAATTCTTGAAGAACTGCATCACTATTCTTCATAAAGAAGGCAATGCGAAGCAAGCAAAGCAGTTCATTTGTTCTAAAAAGTCAGTTTTTGTGCGATCGCCTTTAGATCCGAGGAGGGCGTTTTGGTTGCAGCTTAAGCATTTCAGCCGATTCAATCGTTTCTCCTAAAGTTGGGGTGGTACATCACCTAACATTGCAGTTAAAATTGAAAGGCCATGGCGCCGCCGATGTATTTCTCTAGATAGAGGCGGCGGCGACCTGGGCTAACAGCACCAAGCCAGTGTTGTGAACGTCTAGGTGGCTAGACACTTATCACTGGATTCCAAAAAATAGATCCGCACTTTTTCGGAACTGTGGGCATCTATTCAACGGAGCTGTTAATCTGATCACAGTCTTTGTCTTTCAATTTTAAGGAGCACGAGGATCGCGGCATGACCCAAGCAAATCATCTGCTCGGCACCATCAACCCTGAAACTGAACTCGATCTACTGATCGACGGTAATGATAGTGACGAGAATTTTGTTGCCCAAGATGACGAGGCCGGCGCCGATGACAAAGCGCCGAAAGGGAAGGTAACCCGCCGCCGAGCTCAAACCAAAAAGCGCCACTACACCGAAGACTCTATTCGGCTCTATCTGCAAGAGATTGGCCGTATTCGCCTACTACGGGCTGAAGAAGAAATCGAGCTGGCCCGCAAGATCGCCGACCTGCTCAAGCTAGAGCGCATCCACGATGAGCTGTTTGATTCCCTAGAGCGCGATCCCTCCGATATCGAGTGGGCTGCTGCTGTCAGCCAAGACGAAGGCAAAGACTACACCCTAGCCAGCTTCCGCCACCGTTTGCACATTGGTCGCCGCGCCAAAGACAAAATGGTGCAGTCAAACCTGCGCTTGGTGGTATCGATCGCCAAAAAGTATATGAACCGTGGCCTCTCCTTCCAAGACCTGATTCAGGAAGGCAGCCTAGGTTTGATTCGGGCCGCCGAGAAGTTTGACCACGAAAAGGGTTACAAGTTCTCCACCTACGCCACTTGGTGGATTCGTCAAGCTATCACCCGGGCGATCGCCGACCAGTCGCGCACCATTCGCCTACCGGTGCACCTTTACGAAACCATTTCTCGCATCAAAAAGACCACCAAACTGCTCTCCCAAGAGCTTGGCCGTAAGCCCACCGAAGAAGAAATCGCCACTCGCATGGAAATGACCATCGAGAAGCTGCGATTTATTGCCAAGTCGGCCCAGCTGCCCATCTCCCTTGAGACTCCCATCGGTAAAGAAGAAGATTCTCGCCTAGGCGACTTCATTGAGTCAGACGGCGAAACCCCCGAGGACCAAGTCTCTAAGAGCCTCCTTCGGGAAGACTTGGAAAGCGTTTTGGGCACCCTCAGCCCCCGCGAGCGAGATGTGCTGCGCCTGCGCTACGGCCTCGACGATGGCCGGATGAAAACTCTGGAAGAAATCGGCCAGATTTTCAATGTTACCCGTGAACGCATTCGCCAGATTGAAGCCAAGGCCCTGCGTAAACTGCGCCATCCCAACCGCAACAGCATTTTGAAAGAGTACATTCGCTAGGGTTGACCTCGACTTCAGCCTCATGGCCAAAGTATTAGAGTGATATTCGACAAAACCCACTGAAAAAAGGCTGCCTGCAGGCAGCCTTTTTTATTGGTACAGCGATCGCTGTTCTGAACGTGCAAACTCCAAGTTAGGTACTAGCGGGTCTATGAAACAGCTGGTCGTGACTCTTACGGAGCAGCTGAATTGAATTGGGCTAATTAGCATTGGGGTAGGGTTAGTACTGGTTTACCGGAAGGTTTATTGTTAGAGTAGACAGATGGTCGCCCAGTTGGTACACTTGTTCCATAACATGATTCGACGCCGTGGCTAAATCCCTATGGAATCCTTAACAACTGCCCAACAGGAGCTCTACGACTGGCTAGTTGAGTATATCCGGGCTAATCAGCACTCCCCCTCCATTCGCCAAATGATGCGGGCGATGAACCTACGTTCCCCTGCACCCATTCAAAGCCGCCTAGAACACCTCAAGAACAAGGGCTACATTGAGTGGAGCGAGGGGAAAGCGCGCACCATTCGCGTTCGGGATAATGTCCGTGGTGTGCCCATCCTTGGCACCATTGCTGCTGGTTTTGTCAACGAAGCGTTTACCGATACTGTTGAGCGTCTCGATCTCAATGGGCTGCCCATTCAGTCTGGTGACTACGCCCTCAAGGTCACCGGAGACAGCATGATCGAGGCCATGATTCAGGACGGGGATGTGGTAATTATGCGTCCGGTAAAAGATCCTCAAGGCATTCGGGAAGGGACCATTGTTGCGGCCCGGGTTGAGAGTGGCACTACCCTCAAATCATTCCACCGCGAGGGCAACCAGGTACAGCTCAAACCTGCTAACCCTAAGTACCCGATTATGGAGTTTCCAGCGGATCTCGTAGACGTACAAGGTCGGCTAGTGGCCGTATGGCGCGGCATCGATCCCGATTTTACCGTCTGACATTCTTCAAATGACTAGTGCTCCTAGCCGCTGTTGTTAACCACAACAGCGGTTTTTTAATGATTAGCCGTAAGTTTATTCGAGCGGTTGTTTGCGGCAGGGCAGTTTCAGAGTCCGGTTCCAGTTCTACCACGGGCGGGTGGTTGAGGCAGTACAGGCATTGCTCCAAGGTCTCTCGTACCGATTCGTGGGTGTATTGATCATCGGGGTGGGGGGGCTGCCCGGGCTGCTGAAAGTGGGGGCGGCTATCGTAAATCTGGCCCCAGGTGACGTCGGTTTGGCGCACCAATTCGTAGAGGGTTACGGGCGATCGCAGCACCGTTACCAGCAAATCCTTTACGGCTTCAGCCGGGTGCTCCAGGTACTGGCTGAGGCGGCGCTCATCATTCACTAGCCACTGCTCTAGAACCCGGTGCAGAGCGCCAGGGCCATCCACCAAGGATTCTTTCAGCGCTTGCTGGGCACCGTGCCTTGCCTGCACCAGCCGCGGAATTGGCGATTCCCCTTTCATGAAGTTACCCGCCTCCTGGCCGATGGCGTCAGCTAGGGTAAACGGACGGCTGAGGCGCAGTTCCTGCTGAATGTCGGGGATGTCGTCTTGGGAAGCTGAGGTCATGGGCAAGAGTGAGAAGGGGCTAGAGCAGGTGCTTTTGCAGGCGCTGAACGATCTTGTACATTTCGGGCAGGCGACGGTACACCGCTGAGGCCTTGAGAGAGACTTTATGGGGCAGAGCCGGTGAGCCGGTAACGATTTCGCCGGGGGCGACGTCGCCATGGATGCCGGCTTTGGCTGTGGCGATCGCGCCTTCACCAATCACGGCCTGGTTGGCGATGCCCACCTGGCCCGCCAAAATCACTCGGTTGCCGATGGTAACGCCACCGGCCATGCCCACTTGCCCCGCCATCACTACCCCTTCGCCCACCTGGCAGCCGTGGGCAATATGCACCAGGTTGTCGAGCTTGGTACCGCGCCCCACGCGAGTCGTGCCTACGGCAGGGCGATCGATGGTGGAGTTGCTGCCCACCCGCACGCCGTCTTCAATGACGACAATACCCGACTGCTCCATTTTCTCCCAGCCGTGGGGGGTGGGCACAAAGCCAAAGCCCTCGGCCCCAACCACGGCGCCGCTGTGGATAGCGCAGTCGGCGCCGATCTGGGTACGCTCGTGGATGGTGCAGTTGGCGTGCAGCACGGTGCGATCGCCCACCCGCACCTGGGGATAGACTACCACGTTGGGATGAACGCAGACCCCCTCTCCCAAGTAGACTCCGGCTTGGATTACCGCGTTGGCTCCGATGGAGACATTTTCACCACAGGTGGCCGTGGGATCAATCACGGCGGTGGGGTGGATACCAGGAGCAGGTTGGTACGGCGTATAGAACAGCGCAATGGCCCGGGCAAAGGCCAGGCGCGGGTCAGGGGTGCTGAGCCAAGCGATGCCACGTTCGGTGGCCTTGGCCTGCAACACAGGATTTTGAGGCAAAATCAGAGCGTTGGTTTGGGTAGTCCCTACAAAGCTGGCGAACTTATCTCCCTCGATGTAGCTCAGCATGCCGACCAAGGCCTGGTCGACGGCTGCCACCCCAGCAATATCAGGATCGTGGCCGGGGTTGGCAGTCAGACTAGAAGCGGCGGTAATCTGGATTTTGTCGGCAATGGTGCTGAACTTCATAGGAGCTGAGAGAAACGCAGTAAAACCAATCTGGCTTTTACGCTACCAGAAATGCGACGCATTCTACGTGGGGGGTCTGGGGAAAGAAGTCGGCGGGTTGGGCCTTGGTTAGGGTATAACCGCCTTCATCTCGCAGAATTTTGAGGTCGCGAGCCAGGGTAGCCGGGTCACAGCTCATGTAGACGATGCGGGGTGGACGAAGTTCGATCAGAGCATCAAGCACAAAGCGATCGCAGCCCTTACGGGGCGGATCAAGCACGACGATATCCAGTGGATCGCTGAGGCTAGCGGCAGCCTCGACCAGCAATGCCCCCACATCTCCAGCGCGAAATTCGACATTATCAATACCGTTGAGCCCTGCGTTGGTCAAGCCCTGAGCTACGGCTTCGGACTGAACTTCTAAACCCATCACCCGCTTGGCCTGTTGAGCCAGGGGCAGAGTCAAGGTGCCCACGCCGCAGTAGGCGTCAATAATGGTTTCGCTGCCGGTGAGCTGTAGCTCGTCCAGAATAATCTGCAACACCTGCTCAGCCTGCTCGGTATTGACCTGAAAGAACGTAGTGGCATGAATGCGAAACCGCAGCCCGGCAAAGATTTCTTCGATGTAGGGCACGCCGTCAATCACTAGGGTTTCGGCACCAAAAATGGCGTTGGTCTTGTCGGGGTTGAGGTTGACACACACGCCGACAAGATCAGGGTAACGCTCTCGCCACTCCTGGGCCTGCAATTCTACATCCTTGAGATTAGGCGCAGTGGATACCAGGGTTAGCAGCATCTGTCCGGTGCGGCGGCCCACCCGCAGCGACAGGTGGCGCAGCCTGCCTTGGTGCTTGCTTTCGCTATAGATCGACCAGCCCCGCTCCTGAATGTCGCGCTTGACCTCAGCCAGTAGCGGGTTCAGACGCTCGTCCTGCACGGGGCACTGGTTGAGGTTAACCAGCTTGTGGCTGCCCTGGCGAAAATAGCCGGCCTTGACCTGACCTTCGGGCGATCGCCCCAGGGGGTAGGTTGCCTTGTTGCGGTAGCTCAAAGGAGCATCAGAAGCCAAAATCGGCAGCACATTGGGCTTTTCAAAGCCACCTATACGCGTAAAGGCATCGAGCACCTGCTGCTGTTTAGCCGCTAGTTGGGAGGGATAGCTGATGGACTGCCACTGACAACCGCCGCACTTGTCAGCTACGATGCAGGCTGCCCGAATGCGATCGGGAGAAGGGGTCAGCAACTGCCGCACCTTGGCCCGACCAAAGGTAGGCTTAGCCTGCAATAATCGTGCCCGCACCAAGTCGCCAGGTACGGTATCGGGTACAAATACCACCCGATCCTGCCAGCGGCCGATGCCATCACCGCTGCTACTCAGGTCAGTAATTTCCAGATCAAGGGTTTCCCCTTGCTGCCACTGGTCCATGGCCGTACTCCTGCTGTGCTTGTGCTCATCTGCCTATCGACTGTAGCAAGGGAAACGACCGATGGGGTGACCCGTGACCTAACGAAACCCAACCCGTCAGCTAGAAAAGAGGGGAAGAACCCAACTGTGAACGATCTAAGCCCTAAAGAGTAGAATTTTCGGGGGCACCTGAACCTAGCCCTTTAACCCAAATCGGTGAAGACAAGCAGGTTCGTACCTAATCTTCGTCGCGCAAAGCCTCTATAGTTTCAGCACTGAGCAGAGGTTTAAGCTGGGCCTGCACAGTTTCCGGTTGATTATCCCAAAGCATTTTACAAAAGGCACTTTTGCCCTGCTGGCTGGCCTGGTTAAAGACGCTGGCCAATTTTTCACAGTTGGTAGTATCGCCCATAGTGAAACCTGTCAAATGGTGCTGTCAGCATACCGGCTCTGGGCCGCTGTCGCATGCCCCTTAGACGTGAACAATAAAATGCCGTCCTCCTAGGAGAACGGCATTTCTAACAACAGATGATTAGGCCAACGCCTAGCTCTCGGCGGAGATCAGCTCTCGACGCTGCTCGGCTTGAATAACGACCTTGCCGCTGTCGTCCACATCGACGGTAGCTGTATCGCCATCGCCCAAACGACCAGAGAGAATCTCTTCGGCTAGGGTGTCTTCGAGCAGTCGCATAATCGCCCGACGCAGCGGCCGCGCCCCGTAGCTGGGGTTGTAGCCTTCTTCCACTAAGCGCTCCTTGAAGCGCTCGGTGACCTGGAGGTGAATGTTCTTCTCGGTAAGTCGACCGAACACCTCCTTGAGCAGAATGTCGGAGATCTCCTTGACCTCGTCTTTAGTGAGCTGACGGAAGACGATGATCTCGTCAAGGCGGTTGAGGAATTCAGGCCGGAAGTACTGCTTGAGTTCTTCGTTGACCAGGGAGCGAATGCGGTTGTACTGCGACTCGGCCTGGTCTTGCTCAAACTCGAAGCCGAGGCCACCGCCACCCTTCTCGATGACTTTAGAACCAATGTTGGAAGTCATGATCAGCAGGGTGTTCTTGAAGTCGACCGTGCGGCCTTTGGCGTCAGTCAGACGGCCGTCTTCTAGAATTTGCAGCAGCATGTTGAAGACATCGGGGTGAGCCTTCTCAATTTCGTCGAATAGCACCACGGTGTAGGGCCGACGACGTACGGCTTCTGTTAGCTGACCGCCTTCGTTGTAGCCGACGTAGCCCGGAGGAGAACCAATCAGCTTGGAAACCGTATGGCGCTCCATAAACTCGGACATGTCCAAGCGAATCATGGAATCTTCGGAGCCGAAGAAGTAGGCAGCCAGAGACTTAGCTAGCTCGGTTTTACCAACCCCAGTGGGGCCAGAGAACACAAAGCTGGCAATCGGCCGGTTGGGGTTTTTGAGGCCGACTCGGGCACGGCGAATGGCTCGGGAAATGGCCCTTACCGCTTCGTCTTGGCCGATTAGCCGCTGGTGCAGGGTATCTTCCATGTGCAGCAGCTTCTCGGACTCGGATTCGGTGAGTTTGCTCACCGGCACCCCAGTCCAGGAGGCGACGATATGGGCAATGTCTTCTTCGCCCACCACAGGCATGTCTTCACCGCCAGCGTCTTCATTGACCTTGTTCTGGGCGATCGCCCGAATCTCGGCCTTGATCTCCATCTCGCGATCGCGCAGTTCCCCAGCTTTGTCAAAGTCCTGGGAACGCACAGCGTTGTCTTTGTCCTTCAACACCTGGCGCAGCTCGCGATCGAGCTCCTTCGCGGCTGGAGGTAGCTGGGAATTGAGGAGACGAACGCGGGAGCCCGCTTCGTCGATCAGGTCGATGGCCTTATCAGGCAGGAAGCGATCGGCGATATAGCGATCCGACAGCTTGGCAGCTGCCTCCAGAGCATCGTCAGAGATCTTCAGCTTGTGGTGCTGCTCGTAGCGATCGCGCAGGCCGTGGAGAATCTCAATAGTTTCATCCACGCTAGGCTCGCCCACCATCACCGGCTGAAAGCGGCGCTCAAGGGCAGCGTCGCGCTCGATGTGCTTGCGGTACTCATCCAGGGTGGTGGCCCCAATGCACTGCAGCTCGCCCCGTGCCAGGGCAGGCTTGAGGATGTTAGCGGCGTCGATCGCCCCTTCAGCAGCCCCCGCCCCAATTAGGGTGTGGACTTCGTCGATCACCAGGATGACATTGCCCGCGGTGCGGATCTCATCCATGATTTTTTTCAGACGCTCTTCAAACTCGCCTCGGTACTTGGTACCAGCCACCAGCAGACCGATATCAAGGGTCACCACACGGCGGTCTTCAAGGATATCGGGCACGTCACCGTTGCCGATGCGCTGGGCTAGGCCCTCGGCGATCGCGGTTTTACCCACGCCAGGCTCACCAATTAACACCGGGTTGTTTTTGGTGCGGCGACCCAGAATCTGAATGACGCGCTCAATTTCTTTCTGACGACCGACCACCGGATCGAGCTTGCCGTCGGCGGCCATTTGGGTCAGGTTAGAGCCAAATTCATCCAGAGTGGGGGTCTTGGTGCGCCCACCACTGCTTCCGGCAGACACCTCTGCTGTCTCACCCAGCATGCGAATCACCTGAGTGCGTACCTTAGACAGGTCAACGCCCAAGTTTTCGAGAACGCGGGCCGCGACCCCCTCGCCTTCGCGGATCAGTCCTAGGAGCAGGTGCTCGGTGCCAATGTAATTGTGGCCGAGCTGACGGGCCTCTTCCAAGGAGAGTTCAAGCACACGCTTGGCTCGGGGGGTAAAAGGAATTTCAACGGCTACAAAGCCGGAGCCACGACCAATGATCTTTTCAACTTCAATGCGCGCATCCTTGAGGTTGACGCCCATTGACTTTAAGACCTTGGCGGCTACGCCCGTGCCTTCTCCAATTAACCCCAGGAGAATCTGCTCAGTACCCACAAAGTTGTGGCCGAGCCGACGAGCTTCCTCCTGAGCCAGCATGATGACCTTGATTGCTTTTTCTGTGAAGCGTTCAAACATGATGGTATTAATCACCTGGTGCGTGCCGGATAGGCAAATTCTAGCACAGTGATTTTTGTCAGTTGTGCCCTACTAAACAGGCGGTTTACCGCGCTTCCTTCAACTACTCCTTTGGGCTTAGAAATTAATTGGGATCGCCAACTGTCAATAGATTGAGTTTGTAAAAAATGTAAATTTTCTCAACTTTAAAGGTTCGGTTTTATGTTCGGTTGAGGGGCAATTTTTTGTTTGTTATCTGCCATCCTTGCCGCTTCAAGCGATCGCTCACCGCACTGCGTTGCTGCCAGAGTTGATCACGAAATTCAGCGGTTTTGAGGGATTTTTGCCACAGAATCAGGGCATCTTCACCGTCGGCATAGTAGTGACGACGACGACCTAAAGTCTCGAACCCAAAGCTCTCGTAGAGGGCCAAAGCACGACTGTTAGAGGGGCGCACTTCTAGGGTGGCGCGGGTGAGGGGGCGCTCACTGGCATCTACTAGAAGATTCACCAGCAGCCATTTCCCCAGCCCCCGCCGTTGATAGCGGGGATCGACGGCCAGTACGGTGATGTGGGCCTCATCCAAAATTGCCCAGTAGCAGCCCAGGCCGAGGAGAGTGGGCTCGTCACTAAGCTCTAGGCTTGATGCTGAGCTGGGCTGTGGCTTTGCATTTTCTGAACCCGAAGCCATTTTCAGGGCAGCCATCGACGCCGTCGATAGATCGGCCTGATTCTCTTGGATACTATGAGGTCTATGCACCAGCATAAGCAGACAGCTGTTGGGGCTATCCAACTCACGCCCATAGCCCTCCGCTGACCAAAGCCCCCCTAAGGTGCGCTGGTCAAGGTCTACCAGGGCAGCAATGTCGTCGTGGCACGGAGTCTGGCAAGAGAGATAGCCCACCAACTTTACGGCTTTTATTTCTAGGGCAAGAAAACTGGCACAGCCCTTAATTGTACACTGGGGGTTGGGGTCAGGGGTGCAATGGGCAAAGACTGGTTGGGTCGGGCGATCGCCAGTTCCAGGCCACAGCTGTCTCAAATCAATCCTCGAACAACGTTTTTCTGTGAGCGCAACGTCTATGGTTTCGACTTCTCCCTTGCCGGCCTCGATCGCCGACAGCCGCCAGTACCTCCCCCCAGCCAACCCCGAAGCAACGCTGTCCCCCAACCAGCAGTTGTTGCCCCTGACCGCCACCACCACCCCGGACGACCATTTGAGCGTCGGCGGCTGCGACGTGGTGGACTTGGTCGAGCGCTTTGGCACTCCTCTATATATTCTCGACGACCACACCCTGCGCACTGCCTGCCGTCAGTACCGCCAGGGGTTTGAGCGCTACTACCCCGGCGAGGCGCTCGTGATCTACGCGTCGAAAGCCTGGAATTGTCTAGCGGTATGTGCCGTTGTCACCGATGAGGGGTTAGGTATTGACGTGGTGTCGGCGGGCGAACTGCTCACGGCCACCGGAGCCGGAGCCGACCCCGATCGCATCTATTTCCACGGCAACAACAAGTCGTTTGAAGAGCTGACTCTAGCGGTCGAGGTGGGCTGCCGAGTGGTGGTCGATAACTGGCATGAACTTAAGAGCCTGGGCGAGCTGGCCACCCAAGCGGGTAAAACCGTGCCGGTTTTGCTGCGGGTTACCCCCGGCATTGAGTGTCACACCCACGAATACATTCGCACCGGCCACCTCGACAGCAAGTTTGGCTTTGACCCCGACCAGATCGAAGCGGTATTTGAGTTCCTCGCGAGCCAGCCCCAGCTTCAGTGTTTGGGAGTCCACGCCCACATTGGCTCGCAGATTTTTGAGCTGAATCCCCACACCGACCTGGGTGGCGTCATGGCCCAGTGGGTGGTGACGGCCCAGCGCTACGGGCTCACTCTAACAGAACTGGATGTGGGCGGTGGTCTGGGCATTCGCTACACCGAGGGCGATGACCCACCGAGCATTGACACCTGGGTGAAGACTGTGTGCGAGAGCGTGATCGCGGCCTGTGCAGCTCACGATATTCCGCTGCCCAAGCTGCTGTGCGAACCGGGGCGATCGCTAATTGGCTCCGCCTGCGTCACCGCCTACCGAGTGGGCAGCCAGAAGGTGATCCCCGGCATGCGCACCTACGTGGCTATTGACGGCGGCATGTCTGACAACCCTCGCCCCATCACCTACCAGTCGGTATACCGGGCGCTGGTGGCCAACCGCATGACGGCCCCCCTAGCCGAAACCGTAACCCTAGCCGGTAAGCACTGCGAGTCTGGAGATATTCTAATTAAGGATGCGGCCCTGCCCGAGTTGAAGAGTGGCGATGTGGTTACTATTGCAGGCACGGGTGCCTACAATTACAGCATGGCTTCGAACTACAATCGGGTGCCGCGGCCTGCGGCGGTGCTGGTGGCCGATGGCGATGCTGCCCTGATTATTCGCCGAGAAACCGTGGCGGATCTGATTCGGCAAGACTGTCTGCCCGAAACCCTCAGGCCGAAAGCAAAGTCTACCTAGTCAGCTAACCGTTGCTAGTCTTGGGCGGGGTTTTGCCAGGGGGCTGTCCGGGCCACCCATCAGATAGCTGCTCAGACACCACCCTTTAATGCTGCATGAACTATCTCTGGGAGCAATGGCTAACAAACCTTGACCAGGTTAGGTTCGTGCTTCAAGCGCTCGACATTGCGCTAGTGCTGCTGCTGAGCTATGTGGTGCTGGTGATCATTGGCGAGAAGCGCACCCTGTGGATGGTGCGGGGGCTGATTTTTCTGATGCTGGCGGCAGCCCTGAGCAAGTTCTTGGGGCTAGCACTGCTTGGCTTTGTGCTCGATAAACTGGTGATTGGCTCGGCGGTGGCCATGGCCTTTATGCTCCAGGGGGAGTTTCGCCGCCTGCTGGAGCTACTGGGCCAGGGGCGAGTATGGGAATTGCTCAGTCCCTCGCGGGAGGCCATGCCTCAGCCCGACAACGTGATCGATGAAATTGTTGACGCCGTCAAGGAGCTGTCCCAAAACCGCACCGGGGCGCTGCTGATTCTCGAAATCGACAAGCTGATTGACGAGCGAGACTTTACGGTGCCGGGGGTGCGCATCAATGCGGAAGTGTCGAAGGAACTGATTCAAACCATTTTTCAAACCAGCACCCTGCTGCACGATGGGGCCATGCTGGTGCGGGGTTCGCGAGTTGCGGCAGCGGGAGTAATTTTGCCCATTTCAGAGCGAGTAGCTTCGCGCCAGCTGGGCACTCGCCACCGAGCGGCGATGGGTATTACCGAACGAGTAGAGCATTGTATCTGTGTTGTGGTATCTGAAGAGACGGGCTCTATTTCGCTGGCGGAAGGCGGTATTCTAGATCGGCCTCTAACTAGCAGTCGTCTGCGCAGTATTCTGCGGTCTAAGTTTTCTAAATCGGTAGATCGCGAGGCGGTGGCGCCCCAGCTCAGAAGCCTTGGTCGGCGGCTGGGCAGCCTTGGAGTTAACTACGTACTGCGCTTGTTTCGTCTCCCCTCATCGTCTCCCCGAGAGAAAAAATGACTACCAAGCCTGTTGTTCGCTACGCCCTACCCGCCGACCTTAAGCCCGATCGCCTACCTCAGCACGTGGCGGTGATTATGGACGGCAACGGGCGCTGGGCCAAACGCCGGGGGCTGCCACGCATTATGGGCCACCGCCGGGGAGTAGACACCCTCAAAACCCTGCTACGCTGCTGCCGCGACTGGGGTATTGGGGCGCTGACGGCCTATGCCTTTTCGACGGAAAACTGGGGCCGCCCCGTTGAAGAGGTAGATTTTTTGATGGCGCTGTTTGAGCGGGTGCTGCGCCAGGAACTGCTGGAGATGATGGAGGAAAACGTCCGCATTCGCTTTGTGGGCAATCTGGCGGCCCTGCCGCGATCGCTCCAGGGCGAGATTCATCAGGCGGTCACCCAGACCCAGGGCAACCACGGCATTGAGTTTACGGTGGCTACCAACTATGGTGGTCGGCAGGAGATTGTGCAAGCTTGCCGAGCGATCGCCGAGCAGGTGCAGCGGGGAGAGCTTAACCCCAACGACATCAGCGAGGAGCTGTTTAGCCGCCACCTGTACACTTCCGAAATTAGCGATCCCGACCTGCTGATTCGCACCAGCGGCGAAATGCGGATTAGTAACTTTCTGCTGTGGCAGCTAGCCTACGCCGAGATCTACGTGACCGACACCTTGTGGCCAGACTTCGACACCTCAGAGTTTCACCGAGCGCTCTATGCCTACCAGCAGCGCGATCGCCGCTTTGGCAAGGTCAAGGGATAGCGCCTGAGCTTGTCCCAGCAGTCCCTTTCCCTAAAGACCTCTCCTAGGGGAAGAGAAACTTGGGGCCAAAAAGAACTTTGATGGAAGGGCGCTAGGCGCTGCCCCATTCACTCCAATAAGCATTCAAAAATCTATGAACATTCCTACCTGGATCACCGTCTCCCGGCTGCTTGGCGTTCCCCTCCTGCTGGTGCTGCTCCAGGCACCGACGGCTACCCAGCGGTGGTGGGCGGCGGGCATCTTCGTGGTGGCGGCGAGCACGGACTGGCTCGATGGCTACCTAGCGCGCCGACTCAGCCAGGTGACCGATTTGGGCAAATTTTTAGACCCGCTGGTGGACAAGCTGCTGGTGCTGGCTCCCTTGCTCATGCTGGTGGGGCTGGGCCAAGTGCCTGGTTGGGGCGTGTTTCTGATCGTGGCGCGGGAAATTACTATTTCTGGCTGGCGAGTTAACCCGGCCATGCAGGGAGGTGCGGTGCCGGGGGCAAACCTGTGGGGCAAGGCCAAAACTGTGGTACAGATTGTGGCGATCGCCCTGCTCTTGGCCCCGCTACCGGCGGTGTGGGATGGGCCAGCGCAGATTTGCTTTTGGGCAGCGGTGGCGCTGACCCTAGCATCGGGCTTGGTATATCTGTGGCCCCAAATGCAGCCCAGCCGCAGCGCTTAAGCAGGACGGTAGGGCACAATGTCATAAAAAGTCCTGGAGTTACTTCAAGTCTCGGCCGAGTGTCTGCTAAACTAACGAAGAACTACTTCTTGGAAGCGTGGCTGAGTGGTCGAAAGCGCCTCCCTGCTAAGGAGGTAGGGGAGTAAACCTTCCCTCGTGGGTTCAAATCCCACCGCTTCCGTATTTTGAGTCTACAAAAGCAGCTGGTATGAGTGCTCATACCAGCTGCTTTTGTCTATAAACTAATAGCTTTTTAAAGATACAGGAGTACTCAAGGTTCTCCTGTACTGTAGGCTGAGAATGATGGTGCTAATGTACCCATGATTCCCAAGCACATTGCCCTCAAAAATTTTCTCAGCTATCGCAACGCCAGCCTAGACTTTAACGGGCTGCATGTAGTCTGCGTGGCGGGGCCCAACGGCGCGGGCAAATCGTCGCTGCTGGAGGCGATCGCCTGGGCTCTCTGGGGCCAGAGCCGAGTAGCGGCCGATGACGATGTCATCCACCAGGGCGAGATGGAGGCCCAGGTGACGTTTCAGTTTCACCAGGGTGACCATACCTACCGGGTGATGCGTAGCCGCCACCGCAGCCAGGGCACTAGTCTAGAGTTTCAGGTGCACACCGAGGAAGGCTGGCGGGTGCTGACCCAGCGCGGGGTGCGGGCCACTCAACTCTTGATTTGCCGCCACCTCCGGCTCGACTACGACACCTTTATTAACTCCGCCTACCTGCGCCAGGGCGGGGCCGACGACTTTATGCTGAAGCGGCCCGGCGAGCGCAAACAAATTCTGGCCGATCTGCTCAAGCTCCACCAGTATGACCATCTGGCTGAGGGCGCAAAAGAGCAGGCTCGCCAAGCCAAGGCCGAAGCTACCCTACGTCAAACCCAGTTCGACGAACTCACCACTGCCCTGGCCGACTACGAACCGACCCTCCAGCGCCAGGCCCAGCTCCAGCAAGAGTTGCACGATATCGATCAGGCCCAGGAGCGCGATCGCCAGCAGCAGCAGCAGCTTCGCACCCTTGAGCAAACCCACTACGCCTACGATCAGCAGCTTCAGATGCAGCGACAGCAGCGGCAGCACCTGACGGCTCTTTTGCACCAAACCGAAACGTCTCTGGCGGCGCTGACCCGCGAGCAGCACCAGCATGACCAGCGTTTGGCTCAGGCCGCCGAGATTGAGACCGGCTTAGCTGAACTGACGGAACTAGAGGCAGAGGATGCTCAGCTCAACCAGCACTTTCAACGCTACCAGGCGCTAGAGGCGCAGCGTCAGAGCTTAGAAGCTGAGTGGCAAGCCCAGTCGGCCGAGGCACGCATGCGCCTAGGTCAAACCCAGCTCCAGTTGGCGGCCTTACAAGCCCAGATTGCCGATTTAGACGCGGCTCTACTGCAAAGCGAAACCGTTGATGCGGCCCGCCAGCAGTTTCTCATGGCCAAAGCCCGCCTCAAACATCTAGATGCGCTGCAGCTTCAGGCTGAACCCTTACAACAGCGACGACGACAGCTAGAGGCCGGGCTACAGCAGGCCCAAACCCGGCTTCAAACTCGGCTCGAAGAACTCGCCGCCGCTGCCCAGCAGCTCCAACAGGACCAGGTGAACCCGCCTCAACTAGTAGCGACTGCCCAGGAGGTGTCAAAGACCCTGAGCTATCTAGAGCAGCGCCGGGCTTACCAGGAGCAGGTGCGCGAAAAGGGACTAGAGCGGCGCAGCTTTATGGAGGTGCTTCAGTCTAATCAGCGCGCCTGCGAAACCCAGATTGCTCAAATTGGCCAAAAGCTAGGCATGCTGTCTCAACCGGAGGCCGTCTGCCCCCTGTGCGATCGCGCCCTCAAGCCTCGTCACCGCGCCCTGGTTGAAGGTCGTCATCGCCAGCAGCAGCAAGAACTGCAGGAAGAGATTTGGGTCATTCGCGAGCAGCTAGCTGTTTCAGAGCGCGAAATTCAGGTGCTGCGGCAGGAGTATCGAGCGGTCGAAGCCGAACTGGAGGCCTACGCCCCAGTGCTTCAAAAGCAGGGCCAGCTCACAGCAGAGATGGCCTCCCAAGCCACCGTCCACGAGCGGCTTCAGGCCCTAGAGGCCGAGCAGCAGCGCCTAGAGCAGTCCCTAACCGAGAACCAGTACGCCCTCGACCTACGCACGGAGCTGCACCAGATCAACAACACCCTGGCCCAGCTAGCCTACGACGATCGCGACCATGCCCTGACCCGGGGCCAGGTCAATCGGCTGCGCTGGGCTGAGATCAAGCACCACGAGCTCGTCCAGGCAAAACGCAGACGGCAGCAGCTCGAGCGGCGGCAGCAGCAGCTTAAGGCCGACCAAACTGCCCTTGAGACTGACCTGGCCCAGCTTCAGGTTGGCACCCAAGGCCAGGCCTTAGCGGCAGCCCAAGCCGCCCTTGAGCAGTTCAGTTACCGCATTGACCATCACCAAAAGGTGCGCCAGGCCATGCTAGCAGCCCAAGTCTGGCGACAGCGCCACCGGGAGCTAGAAGCAGCCCGCCAGCAACAACCCCAGCGACAGGTTCAGATCGAGGGACTTCAGGCCCAGGAGCGGCAGCAGCGCCAGGAACTAGAGCAGTTGAGCGCAGCGATCGCCGCCCTAGAGGAGCAGCACCAGGCCTTAGCCTACGATGCGAATGCTCTAGAACAGTTAGAGCGGGCGATCGCTGCCCGTCAGCACCAGCGCGATGCCCTGCTGGCCCAGCTAGGTGCCCTGGGCCAGGCCCGCCAGCACCTCGATGACCTGCACCAGGGGCTAGCCCAAAAGCAACAAGAGTTGGCCGCCGTACGCCAGCGCCAGCGGGTCTACCAAGAATTAGCACAGGCCTTTGGCCACAACGGCATCCAGGCGCTGATGATCGAAAACCTGCTGCCCCAGCTAGAGGCCGAAACCAACAACCTGCTAGGCCGCCTGAGTGCTCACCAGCTTCATGTGCAGTTTGCTACCCAGCGGGCCACTAAGCGCGGCCAAGGGGTCATCGACACGCTAGATATTCTGATTGCCGACGCCCAGGGCACCCGCCCCTACGAAACCTACTCGGGCGGCGAGGCGTTTCGGGTCAACTTTGCCCTGCGGCTAGCCCTGGCCCGACTATTAGCCCAGCGATCAGGCTTAGCGCTACAGCTGCTCGTCATCGATGAAGGCTTTGGCACCCAGGATCAGCAGGGGTGCGATCGCCTAATTGCAGCCATCAATGCGATCGCGGCTGACTTTGCCTGCATTCTGACCGTTACCCACATTCCCCATTTTCGAGCGGCCTTTCAAACCCGCATCGATGTGACGAAAACCCCTCAGGGATCGCAGCTCTCTCTCTCAGCCTAGAACTAGCTCAGATTCCGTAAACCTTTAAGTAGCTTCTCAGATTTTTATTAACATTCTTTTTAGATTTTAAGAATTTCCCCTTTGGTCAGTCCAGAAATATGTCTTCTGGAATGCAATATGACCCAGTCAATCGCCTTAATCTATAGGGGTAAGAGCCTACGGGACCAAGGAGGACTGAGTATTAATAACCATTCACGACCTCCTTCATAAATGTTACAGTTGTTTACATATTCCATTAACAACCTTTTACCTATGAGCTTTGTTGGACCCCTTTTAGAAGTTGGTATTGCTGCTGTTGCTGCCGGTCTCATTCTCAAGCGTCAGGCTGAGGAAGCGGCTCTAGAGTCTGAGCCTATTCCAGTGCCGGTGCGCTCTCGCCGCTAGGCTTCGAGCCAACCGTCATCCCTGTGCTAGACAACTACTGCTTTTCTGGGCTTTGAGCCCTGCCGTTCCCCGTCGCTCTCTCCCCACTGTGCCGCTATGAGAACTGTGCAAAATTCCACCGACCTAGTTCGCACTTACCTAAAAGAAATCGGTAAGGTGCCTCTGCTCACCCACGAAGAAGAGATCGTGCTGGGTAAGCAGGTGCAAAAGCTGTCGGCCTTAGAGGCTAAGCGGCAGGTTTTAGAAGAGACAGCCGGCCACGGTCTGACCCTAGAGCAGTGGGCCAGCGCGGTCAACATGCCCCTACCTGAACTCAAGGCGATTGTGCGCGATGGCAACCTAGCCAAGCGCAAGATGGTAGAAGCCAACCTGCGCCTCGTGGTCTCGGTGGCCAAGAAGTATATCAAGCGCAACGTCGACCTACTGGACCTGATTCAGGAAGGCACCATCGGTATGCAGCGCGGGGTGGAAAAGTTTGACCCCACCAAAGGCTATCGTTTCTCTACCTACGCCTACTGGTGGATTCGCCAAGCGATTACCCGCGCCATCGCGGAGAAAAGCCGCACCATTCGCCTGCCCATTCACATCACCGAAAAGCTCAACAAGCTCAAGAAAGCCCAACGCACCCTGTCTCAGCGTTACGGGCGAGCGGCCACGGTGGCTGAGCTAGCCATCGAGTGCGACCTGACTGCCAAGCAGGTGCGCGACTACCTAGAAAAGTCTCGCCAGCCCCTCTCCCTAGACCTCAAAGTGGGAGACAACCAGGACACCGAACTGGGTGAACTGCTCGAAGACGATGGCCCTTCGCCAGAAGACTTTGCCACCCAGGTCTCACTGCGCCAGGATTTGGAGCGGCTGATGGGCGATCTGACTCCCCAACAGCGAGAGGTGCTTTCCCTTCGCTTCGGTTTGTCCGACGGCAAGACTATGACTTTGGCCAAGATTGGTGATCTGCTCTCCATTAGCCGTGAGCGAGTGCGCCAGATTGAGCGCGAAGCCTTGACTAAACTGCGCAAGCGCCAGTCTGACATCCGCGAATACCTAGCTAGCTAAGGAACTGCGCTTCTTGCAGGGTTGCAACGCGCATCCCATTGAACTTATAGCCTGAGGGAAAATCCCCTCGGGCTATCTTTTTGGCCTTGGGCAGAGTGCTGGGCGGAGGGAGGGCTTCTGCGCGCCAAGTTTGACAACCGTAGCCCAATTGACCAAACCGGGGAGATCCCGCATTCTAGAGTGGTTCTAGCTAGATTCGCCCCAACTGAGGAGTCCCCATGAGCTATCGCATGGACCGCCGTGCCTATGCCGAAACCTTCGGCCCGACGGTGGGCGATCGCATTCGCTTAGCCGACACCGAGCTCATCATCGAAGTCGAGCAGGACTTTACCACCTATGGGGACGAGGTGAAATTTGGCGGCGGCAAAGTTATCCGCGATGGCATGGGGCAGTCGCCGATCGGACGCGACGCGGGCGCGGTAGATATGGTGATCACCAACGCCCTGATTTTGGACTGGTGGGGCATTGTTAAGGCCGACATCGGCATTAAAGACGGCAAAATCGACAAAATTGGTAAGGCGGGCAACCCCTACATTCAAGACAATGTCGACATCATCATTGGCCCCGGCACCGAGGTAGTGGCTGGAGAAGGCATGATCGTCACCGCTGGGGGTATTGACAGCCACATTCACTTCATTTGCCCTCAGCAGATCGACACCGCGATCGCCTCCGGCATCACCACCATGATCGGCGGCGGCACCGGCCCTGCTACCGGTACCAACGCCACAACCTGCACCCCTGGCGCCTGGAACATCTGGCGCATGCTGCAAGCCGCCGACGCCTTTCCCATGAACCTAGGCTTTTTGGGCAAGGGCAACAGTGCTCAGCCGGAAGGATTGGCGGAACAGGTGAAAGCCGGCGCCATGGGCCTCAAGCTCCACGAAGACTGGGGCACCACCCCTGCTACCATCGATACCTGTCTTGGAGTAGCCGACGAGTACGATGTCCAAGTGGCGATCCACTCCGATACTCTCAACGAGGCGGGCTTTGTCGAAGATACCATTGCCGCCTTCAAAAATCGGGTGATTCACACCTACCACACCGAAGGGGCTGGCGGTGGCCACGCGCCGGACATCATTAAAGTGTGCGGCGAGGCCAACGTGCTGCCGTCGTCGACTAACCCCACCCGGCCCTACACCCGCAACACCCTCGACGAACACCTCGACATGCTGATGGTGTGCCACCACCTCAGCCCCAGCATTCCCGAAGATATTGCCTTCGCCGAGTCGCGCATTCGCCGCGAAACCATTGCCGCCGAGGACATTCTCCACGACCTTGGTGCCTTCAGCATGATCTCTTCCGACTCCCAGGCCATGGGCCGAGTGGGGGAGGTGGTGATTCGCACCTGGCAAACCGCCCACAAAATGAAGGTGCAGCGGGGGCCGCTAGCGGAGGATTCTGATCGCAACGACAACCACCGGGCCAAGCGCTACGTGGCCAAATACACCATCAATCCCGCTATCACCCACGGCATCGCTAACCACGTAGGTTCTATCGAAGCGGGCAAACTAGCCGATATTTGCCTATGGCGGCCTGCCTTTTTTGGGGTGAAGCCCGAAATCGTGATCAAGGGCGGTTTGATTGCCTGGGCGCAGATGGGCGATGCCAACGCTAGTATTCCGACGCCGCAGCCGGTACACATGCGGCCTATGTTTGGCAGCTACGGGGGGGCGATCACTGCCACCTCCCTCACCTTTATTTCTCAAGCTGCGATGGATCTGGGCATTCCTGAACAGATTGGCATCGCTAAATCTACCGCTGCTGTGGCGAACTGCCGCAGCCTCAGCAAGGCCGACATGAAGCTCAACGCCTATCAGCCCCACATGGAGGTCAACGTCGAAACCTACGAAGTGCGAGCTGATGGCGAATTGCTGACCTGTGAACCGGCTGAGGTTCTACCCATGGCCCAGCGATACTTCTTGTTTTGATGCCGTTGAATCAAAACAAGTCCCAACGGGTCGAGCTAGGGTTGGCAAGCAGCTGCTGACGATAAGGGCGATCGCTCAACTGAAAAACACCAGTAATTAAGCCAAAAATTTGTTGGAAGGCATCTACAATGGCCTAGATGCCTCAAAGTAGAATAACGGCAAACTGAAGCTCGTACCCAGGCAGTTGAGGCAGAGCAAATGACAGCCAGCAGCAATCCATTAGGGTCATTAGATAACCGGACAGATCGGGCCGGAGCACGGGGCGACAAAACGCTGTCTAAGCCGGCATTGGTAGTTGGGACTAAGCTAGAACGCAGTTATAGACAGTGGTGAGGTCACCTGCTACATCCCAAAACGCCTTAGCATCCGACCTTGAATCACTACGCAAGTTCCCCAAAGCAAAAACAACTTGTAGCTATCATAAGTTTGTTGCGAATGTCATTAAGCAGTGGCAGATTTTCAAGTGTCCACAGTACAATAAAATGGTACTGAAACCTTTGTTTCAGTTCACTCCTCACACCACACTCCGCCCAGGCCATTGGTCTGGGCGGTTCCTTATTTAAAGGACCTTTAGCCCGAAAATGCTGAAATATGGCTAGTTTAGCCGAGTTAGCACCCATCCCCTCGGTAGATATTGATCCCTCGCCTAAGAAGCCGGGGATTGGCTATGATAAGATTGCGTGTGGTTAATAACGGCAAGGAACACAAGGCATGGCAGCCGCTCAGGTAACAGACTCTACGTTTAAGCAAGAAGTTCTTGAAAGCACCGTTCCCGTACTGGTTGATTTCTGGGCTCCCTGGTGTGGCCCTTGCCGTATGGTGGCTCCGGTAGTCGAAGAAATTTCTGAGCAGTACGACGGCCAAATCAAAGTCGTTAAGGTCAATACCGACGAGAATCCGAGCGTGGCCAGCCAGTATGGGATTCGCAGCATCCCCACTCTGATGATTTTCAAAGAGGGGCAGCGGGTTGACATGGTAGTGGGCGCCGTACCCAAAACCACCTTGGCAAACACCCTTGAGAAGTATCTCTAAGCTCACCTTTCTCTGCCTAAAGCTACTCAAGACCAGCCGCATGGCGTGACGGGGGCGATCGCTTCAACCTTTGCACCAAGTTTCAGCAGAGGAACGTCGTCGCAGGTTTAGTCACTAGCTTATTAACATCTGATACAGCCCTCTAGCGTTGGTTAGTCTCTCGCTAGAGGGTTTTTGCACGGCAGGGGGCAAAATTGTCGCTAGAATAGGGTGCTGCCTCTATGGACCCAACGGCGTATGGTTGCGCTTCCCTCAAATTTACCCTCTAGCCTTCAAGCCGATTTGGCCGCGGTGTTTGAGCAATTGTCTCACTTAGAGCATGGCAAGCTCATTCGCCAGGTGCTAGAGACCATTCTGCGGATGATGGGACGGGAGGCAGACCGACTCGACTGGAAGATTTTGAATTCTGCTTTGCTGGATATGGAGCAGGGATTTCAGGTCTTTTACCCCTACCGGCATACCCGCAAAATTACTATCTTTGGCTCGGCTCGTACAGGGGCGATCAGCCTCGATTATCAACTGGCCGAGAAGTTTGCCAAGCAGATCACCGAGCTGGGCTTTATGGTTATGACCGGTGCTGGGGGCGGCATCATGGAGGCGGGTAACGCCGGAGCTGGTGCAGAGCAATCCTTTGGATTAAACATTCAGCTACCCTTTGAGCAAGGCGCTAACCCAGTGATGGAGGGCGACCCTAAGCTGATCAATTTCAAGTATTTCTTTACTCGCAAGCTGTTTTTCCTGCGCGAAAGCGATGCCCTGGTGCTGTTTCCAGGAGGGTTTGGCACCCAAGACGAAGCCTTTGAGTCGCTAACGCTTATTCAGACTGGCAAGGCCGACCCCATGCCCGTTGTCATGGTCGATCATCCTGGCGGTAACTACTGGCAGGGGTGGGATAGCTACATTCGCGAGCACCTGCTGAGCCGAGGGTTAATTAGCCCCGACGACCCTAGCTTGTACACCATCACCGACAATGTCGATGACGCCTGCCACGCCATCAGCAGTTTTTATCGGGTATATCATTCCTGTCGCTATACCAGCGATCGCCTCATCATTCGTCTCAAGAGCGATCTCCCCGATGGCGCTGTCGACCTGCTTAACCAAGAATTTGGCGACGTTTTGGCCAAAGGAAAAATTGAAAAGTCTGCCGCCCTAGCCGAAGAGCAGAAAGACGCAACTGTCGCTTTGCCACGGTTAGTGATGCACTTCAACAACCGCGACTTTGGCAGGCTGCACCAGTTGATCTGGCGGCTCAACGACCTAGGCGACCATCGTCCCGAGGCCCAGCACCCCGAGCAGAAGTAGGTGATGTCGGTGGGTGGATGGATAGGCGGGTGGTCATCCCTCCTCTATTTCAGCGTGTTTTCACGCTAGTAATTCTTCACTCCTGCACTTGCCTATTCACTTACCCACTACCCACCGACTCCCCAATGACCCAGGTTCAAGCGTTTTTGGAGCAGCTTTACCACAAGTTTAAGGGAGTTTCTGAAGGGCGAGTAGCGTCTTATATTCCCGAGCTGGCGCGGGCTAACCCCGACTGGTTTGGCATTAGCATTGTCACCCTCGACGGCCGCACCTACGAGGTCGGGGATGTGGCGCAAAAATTTACCATTCAATCGATTTCAAAGGTGTTTGTCTACGCCATGGCCCTAGAGGACTATGGCCGGGAAAAGCTGCTCAAAAAAGTGGGGGTGGAGCCCACTGGGGATCCATTCAATTCCTTAATTCGGCTAGATGAGGACTCTAAGCGCCCGGATAACCCAATGGTGAATGCGGGAGCGATCGCCACCACCGGACTGATCCCAGGCAAAGACCCCGCAGAACGCCTCAACCGGCTGCTGGCCATGTTTCAGCGCTATGTTGGCGACGAGGTATTTGTCGATGTATCGACCTTCATATCGGAGCGCTCCACTGGCCACCGCAACCGGGCTATGGCCCACCTAATGCTCAACTTCGGCATGATTGACCAGCCCATCGATGAAGCGCTCGACCTGTACTTTCAGCAGTGTGCGGTGCTGGTTACGGCCCATGACCTGGCAGTGATGGCCGCCACTCTAGCTAACCAGGGCGTTAACCCCATCACTGGGCAGCGGGCAGTGGGGGCCGAGCATGTGCGCGACATTCTCAGCGTTATGTATACCTGTGGCATGTATAACTTCGCTGGGGAGTGGGCCTTTCGGGTCGGTATTCCGGCCAAGAGCGGGGTCTCAGGCGGCATTCTCGCCGTCGTGCCAAACCAGGCTGGCATCGCCGTGTTTTCGCCGCCCCTCGACAGTCGCGGCAACAGCGTTCGTGGGCTCAAGGTTTTTGAGGCTCTGTCCCGAGAATACGGGTTTCATCTGTTTGACCTGTCTTTGGGCCACTGCCGCTTTGCCCAGGCTATTCAACCCGTAGATGCCGTAGCCTTAGATGCTTAGCCCCCTGATTGCTCACACCAGGGATAGCTCTGGCTTTTGACCGGGCTGCACCAGGCTGGGCCGTTCTGTGGCGGGCTTAGTGACAAACTCCACCACTTTGCCCAAATCCTTGAACATCTTGCTTTCGATGTCGCGGCGATAAGCCTCGACGACTGAGGTGGCACGGAAGTAGCGCAGCGCGTCAGTGAGGTACTGCACATGGCGTTCCTCATCCTTGAGCACTGATTCGAGCGCGGCCCGAGTGGCGATGAGATGGTCAGGTAGAGCCTTGAGAATGCAGCGAAAGCCCCGTACCCCCAGTTCTTCCGCTAGCAACACGCTGGCCAACAGGTGGGGCAAGGGGGCAGCCGCTAAATCATCGACCTGGTGATAACGCCGCATGGAGGACTCGCCCACGCTAGAAAGCGAGTGCTGGGCAGCTTCGCTGTCTAAATCAATAAAGTAACCCTCGCGCTCAACGGCCTTGGTAAAGATCTGAGCGTGACGCACCTCATCGCTGACGTGGCGCTGCATCTGCTCATCAAGCCAGAGAGGGATCTCGGCTGCTTTGGCAGAGCGAATGTGGGCGACGGTGCGACTACCTTCAGCCTCTTGCAGCGCTAGGGAGGCAAACAGGTGAGGCCGCCGCTGGGGATTGGCGGTGCTCTGGCTGTAGTAAATGGCGCTAAAGCCGATGAATAAATAGTGCTGGAGCATGGCGAGGAGAAATTTGGGGCATGGATCCTGTTGGCTATTGTAGAAACTTCTGACTGTTTGTGCTGCCTGTTTAATGCATGAAGCCGCAGCGACCTAAGTCACTACGGCTTTGAAATTATTGAGAACAAGGTTCAGCGGACAATTATTCCGGTTCGCCCACCAGGCCAGTTGAGGTTGCCGGCCCAATACACTCATTCTCTAAGCTAAATCCTCTTCCTCATCAAGGCCGGCGCTCACGGTTGCAACCGGGGATGGGGGTTCAGCGGGATCTGGGGGCTCAGCTGGGGCCGGCGGACCGCTGGGGGTTGGAGGCTCAACTGGGGCTGGCGGACCACTGGGAGTGGGAGGTTCAACTGGGGTAGGGAAGGGAGGTGTTATGGGTGGGGCAGGAACAGGCGAAATGGCGGGCTGCGGCTCTGGTTCCGGAATGCCCAGCTGCTGACGAGCCTGGGCTAGCAGATAAGATGTGCTCGACTGAACGGTATCAAGCAGGGCCTGACCAGTAGAAGTCATCGATTGGGCGTCAGTGCTGGGGTCTTTTTCGCTGAGGCCAATGTACCAGGCGCGGGTGCTGCGCCCTAGGCCAACCGCAGTACGGTAAAACCATTCGGCCCCCACAAAGGCTAGGCAAACAACTAGCCACAGCAGCAGGCCCACTTCGCGCAGAATATCCCAGGTGCGGGCAAGGGCTTTCTTGTAAATGTCGCCTGTGTCGGTGGAAAACAATAGCTGGCTAACAGTATTGGCCTGCTCTTTGATCGTATCCATAGGTTTAACTCTCTAATAGCTGGGCACGGTTGGGGTAACGATAGCCCTCTGCTGACATAGTAGGTGTGGAGTCTATAGGGTGGCTATGGCAGGGTTAGCCCCAGACCAAGCTGGACTATTATGCCCCCTCGCTCCAGACTTTTTTAAGCACCTGATCGGGGGAAATGTCGGCCAAAGTACCGGTGGAGGAGGTTAGGGTAACCAAGCGATCTGCGCCTGCGGTGATGGTCTGGACTTGGCTATTGCCAGAGAATAGCCCCAGGGTGTAGACGTTGAGGGCGATCGCCAGCGGTAGAGGATATCCCTCTACCGCTATCAATAGGTTAGCGGCGGCAATCAATGCTGCCGTCTGTCCTGGGGTTTCAGGTCGCAAAACCTTAAGATTAGGGACGGCACTGGCGATCGCAGCGGTTTGAGGGGCCGCATCGTCGGTTTGTAGCAAGGCCAGAGGCATATCGGGCTGGCGCTGCTGAAAGTCTTTGAGGATGGCGATCCAGCTTTCAGTGGGGTAGGTGGGGCCGCTAGCAGTGGTGCCGGGGTACACCAACACATAGCCATTTGTGAGCCCGTTGCCCTGACGCAGGTTGTCTACGACGGTCAGGTCTTTGCGGGGAACATTCACGGAAAGGGCAGGAGGCGTACCGGTGACGTTGATCAGCTTAAGCAGATCGCCGTGGTGATCTATCTCAGCGGCGCGGGGAGCCGTTGAGGTTAGCAGCAAGTTGTTGGCAGACCCGCTGTAGCCCAAACGAGTGGGCACACCACTCAGCCACAGCAGCAGGGCAATGGACCAGGAGTCGGTCAGGGTGAGGGCAACATCGAATTCGCGATCGCGCACAATCCCTAACAGGTTGGCCCAGTCGGCAGGGCTGTTACTGGCCTCAAAGTTGTAGGGCACAACTTCGTCAACCCCCTTAGAGAGCTGGTAAATAGCTGTAGCGCTAGGGGCCGCAACTACTGATACCTCAGCGTTTTCGAAGCTATCTTTGATCTGATTGATGACCGGAAAGAAGCTCAGCTGCGTCTCCGTTTCTCCTGGAACAAGAGCCAGTACCCGCATATGTTACGTCCATGCCTGTTCGCAAGTATTGTAGTGGAACCTGGCCAAGGTTTAGGGGATATATGGCTTACAAAATGAATTAAATTTCACCACAGGGAATAAAAATCCCCCAATTTGCTCAGCCCGTTATGGTTTTGCCCTGTGTCTATGTCCCCTGTTCATGTGCTTATCCCCGCCGCCGGCAGCGGTCGTCGCATGGGGGCCGATCGCAACAAAGTGCTCCTCGATCTGCTTGGGCTTCCCATCATTGCCTGGACTTTAAAAGCCGCCGCTCAAGCCGAGGCTGTGGTTTGGATCGGGGTGATTTGCCAAGCGGGCGATCGCCCCACCCTAGAAACCATTGCCAATTCGCTGAACCTATCCAAACCAGTGGCCTTCATCGACGGCGGCACGACTCGCCAGGAGTCGGTCTATAACGGGCTGCAAGCGCTGCCCACCGAGGCCACCCGCGTGCTGATCCACGATGGCGCGCGCTGCCTAGCCACCCCCGACCTGTTTGATCGCTGCGCCGCTGCCTTAGATACCTGCCCCGGCTTAGTGGCAGGGGTACCCGTCAAAGACACGATTAAAATTGTGGATGCCAGCCAGCGAGTTGAGACTACCCCCGATCGCCAGCAGCTATGGGCCGCCCAAACCCCCCAGGGCTTCGATGTGGCTTTGCTGAAGCAGTGCCATCAGCAGGGCATTGAGCAAGGCTGGAGCGTCACCGACGATGCCGCTCTGTTTGAGAAATGTGACCTGCCGGTGCAGGTGGTGCCCGGTGAAGAGACTAACCTCAAGGTGACGACGCCCATGGATTTAGCGATCGCAGAATTCATACTAAAACAGCGCCTAGGTTAGCCAAGAGGCCTCCCCAAGCGCTGCTTTTAGATTCCAGAATTTTGGTTCTAGAGGTCGCCGCCGCGCAAAAACAGCAGAAACACGATCACTGGGCCAGCGATGACAATCATGGCAAGCATGGTCAGCTGGGCAATGAGCTCGAAATTAATATTGCTCAAAAAACCACTCAGAAAGCTCATGAAACCTCCCAACACAAGGCGACTGGACTGATATAAACTTCATTACAATCCCAGAAGTAGAGTTTTGCCCATAGAAAAGCTACAGACCCCGCTCTGGGCTTGGCGTAAAGCTTGCTTATTCGGAGCTTATTTTACCTGCTAACGCCGCCCCTATTTTAGATAACTTAACAAAATTCTAAGGCAGCACCTGTGCCTTTCCACCGCTAGGCCTGAGACGGCCGAAGGAAATTCAATGGCCACCTGGCAATGTGTCAAATCCTGTGGGGCCTGCTGCTTCTTGGCCCCCGAGGAGCGCCCCGACCTCGACTCCTATCTCGAACCCGATCAGCTAGCGCTGTATCTGAGCATGGTGGGAGAAGACGGCTGGTGCATTCATTACGATGCGGGCGATCGCCTCTGCACCATCTACTCCGACCGACCGAGCTTTTGCCGAGTTACCTTTAGCACCTTCGAGACCATGTTTGGCATTGAGGCCGACGAGCTTGATGACTTTGCGATCGACTGCTGCCAGGAGCATATTGCTGATATCTATGGCGAAGCTAGCCCGGAGATGGAGCGGTTTAATCAGGCGGTAGGGGTAGAAGAGTGATGGATAGGGGATGGGGAAGGCGAGGAAGATGCGGGAGTAAGGTGATGAGGATGAAGGAGTGGGAAAGATGAGAGGGCTGGGGTTGCGGTTTAGTTAACTCTTGCAGATAATGAAAGCATTATGAAATATTTGGCAGTAATCAACGGTCTTGGCGTTGCTCTGTGCCCAGCCTTGTTGACCGCTCAGCAAACCTGCCTTTTACCCTATTGTGTCTATCTCTAGCTCTCTTCCCCCATCTTCTAGCGCCGTCGAAGCCAAGCCTTCTGCCACCTTGAGTCGAGCGGCCTTTTGGCGGGTTTTTGGCTCTACGTTTATCACTATTTTTTTGGCTGAGCTGGGTGACAAAACCCAGGTGACTACGCTACTCATGAGCGCCCAGTCTCAGGCACCCTGGATCGTTTTCTTAGGTGCTGGCACTGCCTTGATTAGCACCAGCTTGATTGGCGTATTGCTGGGGCAGTGGCTAGCCCGCCGCGTTTCCCCTGCCACCTTAGACACTGCCGCTGGCACCATGCTCATCGGCATCACCGTCTGTCTCCTTTGGGACATCGTCCACCTCTAGCCCAACCCCTCACTTAAAGTGGGCCCATAGACACCTCCCATCTCCCCTACCCGTCCACTCCCTCACCCCATTACTCCCCCGCCCCATGGACTGGAATCTCCTGGCCGTCAGCTTTACCGCCGTGTTCATCTCAGAGCTAGGGGATAAAAGCCAGCTGGCGGCGATCGCCCTCGGCGGCAGCTCAAAGTCTCCCCGCGCCGTATTTTTAGGCACCGCCGCTGCCCTGCTGCTGGCCAGCTTGCTAGGGGTAATTGTGGGAGAAGGCACCGCCCAAATTTTGCCAGAGCGATTGGTTAAAGCCGTTGCCGCCATTGGGTTTGCCCTGCTGGCCGTCAAGCTTCTGTGGCCCGCAGCCAGCGACAATTAAGAGGGGTTAAAACTCAATCTGGTCAATTACACCTCGCAGGGTCTGAGCTGAGTGCTGAAGCAGCTCCTCCTCATGGGGGCTGAGCAGCATATTCAACCGCCGACTCACCCCAGTGCGCCCTACCACCGCAGGCACACTCAAACACAGGTCTTGAACGCCAAAGATTTCGTCGACCACGCAGCTCACCGTCAGCACGCGGTTTTGGTCGCGCACGATCGACTGCACAATCTGCGTTACCGCTAGGCCGACTGCGTAGTTGGTATATCCTTTGCGGCGGATGATTTCGTAGGCAGCGTTTTTGGTCTGCTGAAAAATCTCATCCATGGCCTGGCGATCGCCATCAGCCATCCCCTCGTGGTAGAGGGGGGTGCCGCAGACATTGGCATGACTCCAAAACGGCACCTCACTATCACCGTGTTCGCCAATGATGTAGGCATGCAAGCTGCGCGGGTCAATGCCCAGGCGACGCGATAGCAAATACCGAAACCGTCCCGTGTCCAGTACTGTCCCGGAGCCAAATACCCGCGCCTTGGGCAGTCCCGACAGCTTCCAGGCGGCGTAGGTGAGCACGTCTACGGGGTTAGACACCAACAACAAAATGGCCTCAGGGCAATGAGCGACAATATCAGGAATCAGTTTTTTGAGAATTTCGACGTTTTTTTGCACCAGCTCCAGGCGAGTTTCGCCTTCTTTTTGGGCTGCCCCAGCGGTGATCACCACCACGTCGGCCCCAGCAGCATCAGCCATAGTGCCCGCCTTAATCAGCGTCGGCTCGACGAAGGACATACCTTGCTCTAAATCCATTACCTCGCCGATCAGCTTGTCCTGGTTGATGTCCACTAGCACCATTTCATCCAGCACATTTTGGATCATCATCGCGTAAGCGCAGGCCAACCCCACCTGACCAGCCCCTATAATCACCCCCTTCAGCGGTCGTAGCGGGTCGGTTCGCAGGTCGGTCAGCGGATTGGAGGTAAAAAGGCTATCAAACATAGGAAGGACATCCTGGTTTACGGGCCAATGCCTTTAATAAACCACGGTCTAGTTAGATTGCCCTTAATAAATCACGGTCTAGTTGGATTGTCCTGTCCTCAGCCCTTCACCTCAACGGCATCAGCGGCTGTTAGGGAGCTGCTAGGACAGTACGAAGGGTTGCGCCGCAGCGCTGGCTTGGCGGGCAGTGACCAGGCTTTCTAGGCAAGTCTTGAGATCTTTGGTGAGCTGGGCAGCCCCAGCTTTGAGCGCTTCGGGAGAATCCTCACCCTGGAGGTAGGTCTGGACAGCTAGCGGTGCGCCGATGTTAATTTGAGCCGAGCTACGCCAGCCTGGATAGGCTGCGCCATAGTAAAGGTCTACTGGCAGCACCTGCACTCCCAGGCCAGTTCTAGCAGCCTCGGCCTGTACCGCCAATCTAGCTAGGCCGGGCTTGAGGCCGTGGATTTTGTCTTCTCGACGAATGCCACCTTCGGGATAAATCACCAGCATTTCGCCCTCCAGCAGCAACTCAATGCCGTGGCGCAGGCTGGCTACCGTGGGCCGCCGCACGTTGACCGCAAACCCTCCTAAACGCCGAATGAACCATCCCTGAAGACCCTTGACCTCATCAGCGGTAACCATGAAGCGCAGGTCGCGGCCGGTAACGGCTCGGCCGGTAGCGTAGGGCAGCAAAATCGAATCCCAGCGGGCTCGGTGGGTAGGGGCCAAAATGACTGGTCCAACGGTAGGCACATGGTGCTGCCCTGTAATGGTGATAGGGCCAAAGTAGGCGGGCACCACCAGGCGGCGGCCGAGAAAATAGGCTAAGGGAGTCAGCACTGGCGAGCAGCGCGATTGGGCAGGGGCGATCGCCCCGCCCTTAACCAACCCAGCCGACGATTCAGGAAGCTCAGAGGATTTCATAGGAAGGCGTAATACAGGAGCCATGATCAGCTAAATCCCAATAGTGCCGATGTTAGGCATTCCCAGTATGCCCGTCGCTAGCTACCACACAGCCTGCGATCGGAAACAAAATGGGTCTGACCCTGGTCTACATGCTTTACCCTACAGCCCTCGCTAGAGGACGCAACCTGGCTCAGGACAGTTCAGTTGGTGTCATGGTGAGAGGAGGTCGGCGCTGTTCTTGGCGGCGCTGCTGAAACCATTGCTGCAGCTGCTGACGACAAGGTTCGGCCAAAACGCCGGTCACCACCCTTAGCCGATGGTTAGAGGCGGGCCCATCGGGCAGATTTAGCACCGATCGCACTGCTCCCGATTTGGGGTCGTGGGTACCGTACACCAACAGCCCTAGGCGGCTCAAAACAATTGCTCCAGCACACATGGGGCAGGGCTCAAGCGTGACGTAGAGCGTGCACTCGTTGAGATGCCAGTTGCCCAACTGGTGCGCAGCCTGCCGTAACGCCAGCACCTCGGCATGGGCAGTGGGGTCTTGATCTTGCTCTCGCCGATTGCCCGCCTCCGCCAGCACCCTATCCCCAGGGCCAACCACTACGGCCCCTACCGGCACATCCCCCGCAGTTCCAGCGGCCTCCGCCAGTTCCATGGCCCGCAGCATCCAGCGCTGGTGGCGCAGTGTAGTCTCATCCGCCAGCTCGTGGGGAGGCAGGTCTTGGGAGGACAGGTCGTCGGGCATAGTAGGTCACTCAAGCAACCACATCGAGATTTAGCCTACCCATAGTAGACCAGAGCATTCTTCAAGCATTGCCTGCCCAAAATAAACCCCTCTGCAGACCCGGGGCCAGCGGAGGGGGTGAGATGTTTGGACGCAATAGTCTGTGGCTTTAAGCGCTGGCTAGGTGACCAGCCAGATAATGTGACGTTGATCAAGCCAAGGCTTAGATGTAGGCCGAAATATCTTCGCCGCACTCGTCGGCTAGATAGCAAAGAGCCCGAAATCGCAGCTCCACCAGTTCGTTGTAGAGGGGGTTGAGCTTGCAAAGGGGCGGAATGTGGGCCACCGAGCGGCCCAGCAGCACAATGTCGCGCTCAAAGGGGCACTGGGCGGGGATCAACTCTGCCACCTTGCGGGCGCGGCGAGGAGTCTCGACCCGTAGGTGGCTAACCCACTGGCGCAGCGGACGAAACAGGTCTAGGGGAGCTTGACCCACAGTGTGCAGCCCGTGACGGAGGGAAGATAGAAAGCGATTCATGGTTAAACCTCTCGCAAGTCCAACAATTGAGACTGTCTGAGAAACGGTCGAGCACTGAGTCTGGACTTGGTATGGAAACTCAATACTGGGTGGAGCGACCAGGGAACTAACTTAGATGTTGGTGAGCCTTTCGCTTACGCTAAAGAATTCCCTAAGCTATCGGGTAAAGCATCAACAAAGCTGATTAGATTTCCACTAAAGCTCAGGTAAAGAGTTACTTCATCAGGGTGCATGATAATTCCGGAAAGACTTGCCATATATGGAGTACAGATTATTTTTAGAGCAAAATTAGCGCAATAATATCGAGTAGTTTTACTGAAGGTGGCCTGTATTTAATTGTTCCAAGTAAAAATAAATTTTGCGTGAATGTCAGGACACTTTTCCAACCGGGCATACCACTTGTTGCCCCTCTCTAGGCAGCTCTTTTTTCTGTATAGGACACTACCTAATCTGATACCATCGGCGATGAACTTTTGAGGCACTGAGTCATGGCCAAATATGTAATGTGGGGCAGCTATTGTGAGGATGTGCTCGAAAAGCGTGCTCCCTTTCGAGCGGCGCATCTTCAGGGCTTGCAGCAGCAAAAAGACGACGGTCTGCTGGTAGCCCTAGGCCCAACTACTGACAACACCAAGGTATTCGGCATTTACGAGGCTGAAAGCGAGTCTGCTGTGCGGCAGTTGGTAGAGGGCGACCCCTACTGGCAAAACGGCATTTGGACAGAGTACAAAATCTATGCCTGGAATCAGGTGTTCTAAACGTGCCAGAGGTTTTCAACTGGCCTCGGCTACATTGACGGTCGTTTCCCATTAAAATGACCTCGTTCGGGTTCATCGACCAGGGCAAAGTTCCCCATAAATGTCTCCAGTGAGGTGCCGTGGCTAAGTTAGCTCCTACCCAAGTCGAGCAGCTCCAAAGTATCGGGGCGCACCTACGCCAGGTGCGTCAAGAGCAGGGGCTGGCCATCGACATGCTGGCCAACCAAATTTTTATCCGCCCAGCCCTACTAAAAGCACTGGAGTCGGGGCATGATGCTGAGCTACCTGAGCCAGTATTTATTCAAGGATTTATTCGCCGCTATGCCGAAGCCTTGGGCCTTGATGGTCAAACCATTGCTCAAGAATTTCGGGTGACGCCGGTGAATGTGCTACCGACCCCAGAGCTGATCGAACGGGTCGACACGAACGGCACTGCGGCACCGAAACCGCCTAGTCCTAGTCCTAGCCCTCGTCCTCAGATAAGCGATCGCACCCCTCCGGCTGCCTCTAGCCCAGCGGGACGATCATCGCTGCCGCTAGTGCTGAGCCTGGCTGCCCTGGCCGCAATTTTGGGGTTGGGGGCCTGGGGGCTATTTGGCCGCAGCAACGGGCCATCCCAAGCCAACAACGACAATTCAGGGGCGGAGACAACTCCTGAAACCGCCGGTACTGGCGCTGTAGCCTCGGCACCAGCAGAGACTACAACACCGCCAGAGGAACCGTCGGAGGCCGAAGATGAATCTAGTGCTCCCCTAGAAGCACCTGTGGTAGTCAGCGCTAATCTGAGCGATCGCTCCTGGCTGAGCGTAGTGGCCGACGGTGAGAATGTCTACGAAGGCGTTGCCGAGCAGGGCTTTGAAGAGACCTGGACAGCCGAAACTAGCTTGACATTGAGAACGGGTAACGCGGGGGGGGTAGAGCTGTCTGTCAATGGCGATCGCGCTGTCGTGATGGGTGCCTCTGGAGTGGTCAGAACTCTCACCGTGACGCCTGACTCGGGGGTAGAGAGCGTTGAGTCTCCCTAAGCTCGGCCATGATCCCAAGCTAGCGAAATCATGGGCTTACAATAGAAGCGATCGTCCTACTGCTCACCTGCCCAACTTATGACACCGCCCACCGAGCTTGAGAGCGCCACCACCGAGACGGCCATCCTTAACGGTGACACCGCTGACCTCGACGAAGTGCCCTACGATGTCGAGATGTCGCTGTTTGACCACCTGGAAGAACTGCGGCAGCGCATTTTTTACAGCCTGATTGCCGTTGTGCTGGCCATTGTGGTCTGCTTCTGGCAGGTAAGGCCTATTGTCAGCCTGCTAGAGGTGCCAGCCCAAGGGGTAAAGTTCTTGCAGCTGTCGCCTGGGGAGTACTTTTTTGTCTCCTTTAAGGTGGCGGGCTACAGCGGCTTGGTAGCCGCCAGCCCATTTATTCTCTATCAGATAGTGCTGTTCGTGCTGCCGGGGCTAACTCGGCGAGAGCGTCGGCTGGTGGGGCCGCTGGTGCTAGGGTCGAGCCTATTATTTTTTGCTGGGCTGCTGTTTGCCTATGTGGCGCTAATTCCGGCGGCGCTGAACTTCTTCATCAGCTATGGCGCCGATGTGGTCGAGCAGCTGTGGTCGATCGATCGCTACTTTGAGTTTGTGCTGCTGCTGCTGTTTAGCACTGGGTTAGCCTTTCAGATTCCAATTCTGCAGATGCTGCTCGGGCTGCTCGGCATTGTCAACTCTGACCAAATGCTGAAGGGCTGGCGCTACGTCCTTTTGGGGGCAGCGGTGCTAGGGGCAGTGCTCACTCCTTCTACTGACCCAGTTACACAAAGCCTGCTGGCGGGAGCGGTGCTGTTTCTCTACTTTGGCGGCATTGGGTTGGTGAAGGCGATCGGGCGATAGCGGTTAGGAGTGGAGGGCTCAACGGTATAGGGTTTAGAGTCTAAGGCCAGTGGCCAATCCTTAAACGCTGAAACTTTTAGCCTCAAACCGTTTTAGCGCACAAAGTCTAAGCTCTAGCTTTTAACCGATACCTTTTCCGCAAGCTTTCAGGTTAGGATCAAGCCGTCGCTACGGACTGACCTAATGTTTTTAGACGAGCTTACTCCCTTTGTGCAAGAGCTGACCGCTCACCCTGTGGCGTTTTTGGGTGGGCTAGCCTCAGGGCTGCTGCGGCTTAGTCTATCGGATGACCCTGTAAAAAGCTGGCTGCAGAACCAAGGGATTACACCCACAAGCGGAGATGGTGGTGGATGGGGAGGCAACGATCGCAACGGCGGTCCCCAAAGCATTTCAATTGATTAATTAGAAATAAATAACAGATGCACACTGAACTAGCGCTGGACTCGCCTTCCCTACTGAATTAGGTGTAAGGCACTACCGTTAGGCCCAACTCTGCTGGGGCAATAGCTCTTCTGCCCAACGATTGATCCGCTGCACTAGAGCCTGAAGTTGCTCGCTCGACTGACGGGCTGCCGCTGCTGTCAAGGCGCGGCGGTAGTCAGCGATCGCACAGTTCCAGTCGCCACGCAGGTGATAAGTACGGCCCCGCTCAGCATAGATAAACTCAGGCAGCTGGTGAAACATCAGCGCTTCGTCAAAGCAATCTAAGGCGCGATCGAGGTCGCCCATCTGCCGCAGGGTAGCGCCCATGTTGATGCGGGCGCGGCCGTTAAAAGGGTTGAGATCAACGGCCTGTTCGTAGTCGTCAAGGGCGGCGGGCAGGTCGCCGAGGGCCGCATGGCACATGGCCCGATTGTTGTGGGCTTGGTCGAGATCTGGGTTGAGATAGATGGCGCGATCGCAGTCGGCCAAAGCTGCGTAGGGTTGACCCAGCCACAATTGCACTAGACCCCGGTTGCTGTAGTACATGGCTCGCTGGGGATGGCGCTCAACCAGCTGATCTAGCAGGTGCAGCGCCTGAGAATACTGTTGACGTTTGACCGCTGCCGCCGCCAGTCGGCTGAGGGTATCATCGTCGGTGGTGTAAGACCCGGTCACCGAGTCGTGGGCCGTGGGCAGGGCCGCCGAGTCAACCGGGGGCAAGCCCGACGGTTGAAGGGGAAGCATGCAAACCAGAGGCTGTTGTGATCGGTAGATGTGCATGGTTTTAGTCCTGTTGTGTGCTCATAAACCGTTAAATCAATCTAGCGGGAGAGCAGAGGCTTAAAACCCCTAAGCTCGTGCCCTCAAAGCAGGAACTGTTTATAGAATCCCATCTTGGCTGATGGGTCCGGACGAACCTGTGGCAGTTCTCGAGCTGGCTAGGTCTAGCGGCGAAGGCCCACTGATAATCCAAACGAGATCTTCGCTGGCGCTATCTCTGTAATCCTGCCTGATGTCGCTATGGTCGCATCTCCCCCCTGGGGTCTAAACCGGAAAAAAACGGAGGTTAAACCTGCCTTTTGGCGGCTTAACCCCCGTTTAGTGCCATAACCTAAGGGAATATACCGAAAATCTACATGTAGTTTCTTGTGCTTAGGTAATGGCTTTGTAACCACCTGAGTATTTATCGGGCATTCAGCAGCATTTGAAGCGCTATTTACTCAGCCCGCTGCAGTGCCGAGATCTTGGGGTCAACAATTTTACGGCCCTGACCAGGAAAGTTGATCGCCAGGCAAATCTTGTTGCCTGCTCCAAATATGTGGGTTACTTCTCCGGCCCCGTAGGCTTTGTGCACCACCACATCCCCCACAGTCCAGTCTGACTCGTGGGCTCCGCTCCCCGGCTTGGCAGCGGCTTCGCTGCGATTGCGGGCTTCGCGGATAGGGGTGCTCCACTTTTGGGGCAGGCCCGTGGTGCTGTTGCCAGTGACGAGATCGAGGGGCAACTCGCCCAAAAATAGCGAAGGGCTAGCGGGTTCGCGACTGCCGTAGAGACGACGGGCGCGGGCATGGGAGATGAACAGGCGCTCCTTGGCGCGAGTAATGCCCACGTAGCAGAGGCGACGCTCTTCTTCAGTGGCGGCGGGGTCTTCGAGGGAGCGATGGTTGGGGAAAAGGCCCTGCTCTAGACCAACGAGAAACACCACGGGGAACTCCAACCCCTTTGAGGAGTGCAGGGTCATCAGCGACACCGCATTTTTGCCGTCTTTGTTGTCATCCATGTCAGAGGCCAGGGAGGCATTAGACAAGAAAGCTAGCAGCGATGGGTCGTCTACGTTTTCTTCTTCAAATTGCAGGGCGGCGTTGTAAAGCTCCTGCACGTTGCCAAAGCGATCGTCGGCTTCGTCGGTGCCCTCAGCCTTCAGGGCGGCCAGATAGCCGCTGTCTTCGAGTACTCCCTGAATAATTTCAGAGCCCTTTTGGTCATCCATGTCCTGGCGATACTTTTTGATTAGGTCGGCAAATTCCAGCACGCCTTTTGCCGATCGCCCCGCAAGAGTCTTCACCGAAGTATCATCGGCGAGAATCTCCCACAGGGGAATGCCACCCAGGGTCTGAGTCGCTTGTTCTAGCTTATCGATGGTGCCCTTGCCGACGCCGCGCCGAGGCACGTTGATTACCCGCTTGAGGCTGACGGTGTCGAAGGGGTTGGCGATCGCTCGCAAATACGCCAGCACGTCTTTAATCTCGCGGCGATCGTAAAACCGCAGCCCGCCTACCACCTGGTAGGGAATACTGTAGCGGGTCAGCACTTCCTCAAAGGCGCGCGACTGGGCGTTGGTGCGGTAGAGGATGGCAAAATTGCCCCAGTTCAGCTCCGGGTGCTGGGTTTCGAGATGGCGAATTTGGCTGATCACAAAGTCGGCCTCGGCGGTTTCATCCTCGGCTCGGTAGACGTAGATGCTCTCGCCCTCTCCCCGGGTGGCCCGCAACACCTTATCGATGCGCTCGGTATTGTTTTCGATCAGGTGGTTGGCGACTTCGAGAATGTTGGAGGTGGAGCGGTAGTTTTCCTCCAGTTTGACCATGCTGCGGGTGTCGTCGTCGGGCAGGCCATCGCCAAAGTCATCCTGAAAGTTCATCAGAATGGTGAAGTCGGCGGCGCGGAAGGAGTAAATTGACTGGTCGGCATCGCCCACTACAAACACCGAACGATGATTCCAGTCTTCGTAGGTGGCGATCGATTCACCGTTGGTAGCCAGCAGACGAATCAGTTCGTACTGGGTGCGGTTGGTGTCCTGGTATTCATCCACCAAAATGTGGCGAAAGCGCTTGTGCCAGTAGGCTAACACCTGCTCGTTTTGCTGAAACAGGAAAACCGGCATGAGAATTAGGTCGTCGAAATCGAGGGCGTTGTTCTCCGCCAGCGCCTTTTGGTAGTAGCGGTAGACATCGGCGATCACCCGGCCTCGGTAGTTAGGCTGCTCTTTTTCGAGTTCGTCGGGGGTGAGCTTTTGGTTTTTGGCGTTGCTGATGGCAAAGCGCACCGATCGCGGGTTGAACTTTTTGTCATCCAGATTCAAGGTTTGGGTGACGATGGTTTTGACCAACCCCTGGGCATCTGATTCGTCAAAAATGGAGAAATTCTTCGTCCAGCGGTACCCGGCAGGGTGCTGATACTTTTCAATGTCGAACCGCAGAATGCGGGCGCACAGGGCATGGAACGTGCCAATCCACAGATGCTTGGTAACGGTTTTATAGACCTGAGATCTCAGCTTGGTCTGCTCATACTGCGGCAAAGACGACAGGGCTTTGCCGTGGCGGGCCTGGGCATCCTGCTCAGCAAACAGCACCTCAATGCGCTCCTTCATTTCCTTAGCGGCCTTATTGGTAAAGGTCACCGCCAGAATATTGTCGGGATCAGTTTTGTGGGTGAGGACTAGGTTGGCAATGCGGTAGGTCAGCGCCCGGGTTTTGCCCGAACCCGCCCCCGCCACCACTAGCAGCGGGCCACAATAGTGCTCGACGGCCTGGCGTTGGGCGGGGTTGAGAAGGGCGAGAAAGTCAGTCATCAGTAGCCGAGGGTTTTTGCTTATTAAGTATGACACTGGCCAAGGAGAATCGATGGCCTCACCCCCCTACCCTAGCTAGAGGTTCTCGCCGTTGAGGCCGCTACCTGGCGCAGCAGCAGCACTTGCCAATAGGGAGTCGGGGCCAGCAGCACCGTACCATGCCCTTCAAAAACATTGACGAGGAACTCCCCAAAGGTCATTGAGCTCACCATAGATTTGGTGGCTTTTTCGACTCGGTAGCTGAGAGTACCGGTGCGGGCGATCGCAAAACTACCGTCTACCACCAGACGCTCCCCCCGCAGTTCAACGGTTTCCACAGGGCCTTGGGTCACCACCACCACCTGACCACGGCCCTTGACCTTGGTTTGAACCAGCCCTTCGCCACCCACCAGACCGCTCAACAACTTATTGCGTTCAACGGCAATCTCAACGCTGCCTTCGCTGGCCCAATAGGCACCCCGATCCAAAATCCACTCCTCACCCGACAGATCTAACGTGTGATACCCAGACAGCGATGGCGCTAAATATAGCTCCCCTGTGCCGGTGTAGGTAGGACGAAAAATATTTTCCCCGTCGCCAAAGACTTCAGAAAACCTCCTGCTGAAGGGGTTTGAGTCTGCATAGCAATAGCACCTCGCATGTAGTGCAAGGCACCTGATTCAGTGCGCACAGTTTCGTCATTTAAGGTGATTTTGACTAACCGTGTCCCCTCTCGCTCAATAACTTCGAAGTTGGCCATAGGGACCTCTGAAACAACGCCAAAACAGACGAGGGCAATCAGCAATTCAACTCAACGAAGCGGCAGCCACCGACCTTAGCTATCTTAGCTTCGTCAGCGATCGCGGGCGATCGACCCATGCCTGAATCGCTGGTCGGCATTTTCTCCAATGGCTTCAGGGGTACAGAGTCACACCCTGCTAGCAGCGGCGGAGGTCACACTATCGTCACAGAGCTGTCATCTCACCGTCATGATTGCCCCCTAGGGTGTCAACCCATGGGCACCAAAGTAGTGCCTGGTGTAAATCTCCCCGGCGAGGTTTGCGACTGACGATATTGCGAGGATCATCGCTCATGAAACCTTCCACACTGTTCAAAGGTCTTCTAGCCGCCACCCTGCTGCTAGGTGTTCCGGCCGCCGCTGTAGCCCAGGAGCAAGAAGCACCAGCGCCAGCACCGGCTCAGGCTGCCCCAGCAGAGGTGTCTGAGACCCAAATCGACCGTTTTGTTAGCGCCTATCAGGCAATTCAAACCATTCAGCAGGCGGTGCAGGCTGACCTGGTTGCCGCTGTAGAGGCCCAGGGGCTAACCGTGGATGACTACAATGCGATCGCCGAATCGCAGCAGTCTCCTGAAACGGCCGCCGAAGTTCCGCCAGAGCAGGCTGAGCAGTTTGCGGCAGCGGCTGAACAGGTTGCTACCCTGCGCGAGGGCGCTCGAACTGAAATGCAAGCCGCCATTGAGGCTGAATCCCTGAGCATTGAAGAGTTTGAGCAGATTATGGCCCAGGCCCAGGCAGATCCCGCTCTGCAACAGGTGATTGTCGAGCGGCTGGCTGAGTAGTTATCAGTAAGTAATCCAGCACCTAAATTGGTTTAAGGCCAAAGTCTTAGAGACCGAGAGCCTAGATTTAGGTCAAAGCCCTCCTTCAACACGAATTGAAGGAGGGCTTTGACATGTCAAATCGCTAAGCGCTGACGGCTGTTTCTTAAGGACAGGTGATTGGCGTTATGTTATTGCCCAGGCCATTGGTGCCAGTACGGGCAATCCAGCCGGTGCTGCCGTTATAGATAGTCACCTGCATCCAGCGGCGACCGTCTGTGGAGGTTTGCTGGGTCGGTGGGTTAGCGCTGGCGATTACGGTGTCGCCGACGTTGTAGCCAGCAACGGCGCTAGAGCCGGCTGTGGGGCTAGACCTAACCACCATTTCACGATCGGCCCTAAAGCAGGCCTTGGTAGCAGGAATCGGAGTGCTACCGCAGGCAGTCAAAACGCTGGCGTTGATCCAGCCTACGGGCTGTGCCGAAGACAGGGTGCCGCTTCTCAAAAAAACCTGGGCTCGCCCTGGAGAAGTTGCCCCGGTCAGGCTCACCTGGGTACCCGCCTGTAGAGTGCCAATGCGGGTTGCGATCGGCCCTAGAGTGGAGTTGTCAAAAACTTCGGTGGCTCGGTTGAGCTGACGACAGCCTCGAATCAGGGCTGGATTTTCGGTTAGAGCCCGACTCTCCTGAGCGAGGGCCGGGGCTACGGACAGTGACCCCGCAGACAGTAGCGCGATCGCTCCAAAGGAAAATTTCCGCAACACATTTGATGGCATGGACAATCCTGATCCCTTCATATATAGCTTTTTAAGGTCGAATTTCAGGGTTCACCCGGCCATCCTACCATCCACAAAATTAATCCTCGCGGTGGCTTTCACGAAGCTTATCGCGGGAGTTTTTAGGTAGCTTTGCGCCTCGCTGGTTTAAAGGATCCTCCCCAAAGCGTGCTCCAGAGGGCTATGCGGGCCTATCGGCATAGTGACGGCCACAGGTCTTTGACCATCGCGCGGTAAAGCAGGCAGACGTGGGAGAATGAACACCCTGTGCGCAAATGGTAACAACAGTATGACGGCGGCAATGCCCTATTCTTCTGAGGTAATTGAGTCAGCGATGCAGGCCGGGGAGCTGACCTTTGCCCTCCCCGACCCCACCGACGAAAAAATCTCTGACTACGAGTTTAACCAGCAGATGGAGGCGGCCTGGCAGGTGTGCGATCGCTTCGACCTGCAAACCGACATCTGGCGAGGAAGAATTTTGCGGACGGTGCGCGATCGCGAAAAGAAAGGCGGCGACGGGCGCGGCACCGGCTTTCTCAACTGGCTCAAAGATCGCGAAATCACTAAAAGCCACGCCTATAACCTGATCGAACTCGCTGAAAGCGCCGATCAGTTGCTCGACGCGGGCATGCTCACCCCTAAAGAGGTCAACCAGTTCAGCAAACGCGCCTTCGTCGAAACCGCCAAATCTGCCCCCGAAGTGCAGCAGCTAGTCAGCGACTCCGCCCGCAAAGGCGACCACATCACCCGCCGCGAGGTGCGTCAGGTGGCCAATGAGTGGGCCGCCATGACCTCCGACCTGATCCCTGAAACCCTACGGGAAAAGGCTGCCAACAACACCATCCCCACCCGCTACATCGCACCCCTAGTGAAGGAGATGGAGAAGCTGCCCTCTGTGCACCAGAGCACCCTCAAAACCGAGGTGGAGCTAAACCCTGACCTCGACACCCTCAAACAGGTCACCGCAGAGGCTCGCTACCTGTCAAAATATCTGGCCTCCGCCAATCAGGTACAGCTACTTGAAACCAGCGGCATTGATTTAGAACTGGCCCTCGAAGAAGCCCTGCGGGTGGGCTGCCTCAACTCCGCCGCCGACATGGTGGCCCAGGCGGCCCAGATCGAACAAACCGCCGTCAAACTCTACACCGTTTGGAAGCGCCTCAACCAATTGGCAGAACGGGTATTTGTCGACAGCGGCGAAAGTACCCCCAACCTGCGCGCCCTGCTCACCGCCCTCGGCCCCGTTACCAGCGAAACTGTCCAGGTGCGCTTGGGGGAAATCGACAGCGTCACCTCCCAAACCATCCGCTGGCGGCTAATGGTCGAAGAGGATTAGAAGGTCATCGGCTCAGGCCGTCTTGAGCCTCAATTCGAAAACTCATCTGAGATAACAAATCTGTCCCTTAGTATCCCTCTCTACGAGTAGGCGCTTGCCCTGAATCAGCCCTGGTTATGCCCAAGAGAACGAGCACGTTGCGCTAGGGTGTAGCCAGGACTGATTAGCTTGAAACTGTTCTCGATGCCTTTTGCCAAACGCTTTATCTACATTCGTCAAACCGTTAGTTTTGTCGCTGTGGCCCTGGCGCTGGTTGGTTGCGAGCCTACTGATTTAGAACAACTGGTCGAACGCATTCCTCCAGTTACTCGCATTGGGCGAGAGCCGCCCGCAGCGCCAGACGCAACAGGAGCTCAGTCATCGGCTGTCGCCGAGATGGAAACTCTAGTCTATGAGCGCATCAATGAGATTCGACAGCAGGAAGGCCTCAATCCTCTACAGCCCAACGGGTCACTGGCTCAGGTAGCGCGTCAGTACAGCCAGCGAATGGCTGCCGAAAACTTTTTTGGCCACGTCAGCCCCACCGGGGATGCCCCGGCCCAGCGAGTATCAGACGCAAATATTCTCTACGCCATGGTGGGCGAAAATTTGTTTACCAGCACCAATGCCCCCGACCCCGCCCCTTTAGCCGTGCAGGGCTGGATGGATAGCCCCGGGCACCGAGAAAATATCCTGCGATCGGGCTTTACTGAAACGGGGGTAGGCGTCTGGCAAAGGGGCAGCACCTATTATTTCACTCAGTTATTTATGCGCCCTTTGTAAGCGAGCAGGAGAGCGGTCCTAGTGGTTCCCTGGCGATTCAACTAGCGCCATCAGCATGACCTCCCACACTAAGCGGGGCTGCACGAAGCGGCGTAGGTAGCCTTTGGCGGCTTCAAGTTTGGGCAGCCACTGGAGGCTTTCGGTGGGGTAGCTTTGCCAGTACCAGTTGAGCAGGTAATCGAGCAACCAAAGCTGCGACTCGGTATCGAGGGTTTTGGTGACCTGGCGACCCTGCTCTAAAGCTTCGCGTAGGCTACGGGGGGGTTGATGCAGGGCGTTAAGCAGGTCGGCAGGAATGGTTTGAAGCTGTTGATAGGCGGCGATCGCACCCCCTGGGCTCCCCTGGGCCATCGCCAAGATTTGCGGTTGCCCTAGCGCCTCAGCTTGCCCCGCCCGCTGGAGCACCGTTGCCATATCTGCCGCGTTCAGCCGCTGAAAGGGAACCGTCTGACAGCGCGACACCAGGGTAGGCAACAGCGATTGTGGGCCAGGGGCCAGCAAAATAATCGTCGCCTGCCCCGGTTCTTCCAGGGTTTTCAGCAGACCGTTGGCCGCCCCCTCGGCCATAGTTTCAGCCGCCTCGACCACGACTACGGCGCGGGGTGCTTCTAGGGGCGGGCGGCTCAAGAATTGAGCAATCTGCCGCACCTGCTCTAGGCGGGTTTGAGGCGGGCTTTTGCGGGCAATCCCTTCCTCAGCCGCCTGGGAAGCCGCGATCAGCTTGCCCTGGTGTAAATAGGTGGGCTCGACCCACAGCAGGTCGGGGTGATTGCGCTGGGCAATGCGTCGCCCCAGCGCTGCGGGCGGTGCCCCAGACTGCGGGGTAAACAAAATTTCGGCAAAGTGCTCCGCCGCTAGCCGCCGCCCGACCCCGTGGGGGCCAGCAAACAGGTAGGCGGGAGCCACTCGCCGCTGCTCCACCGCGCGGCAGAGCAGAGCAACGGCAGTGTCTTGGCCCACTAGACCATCAAACTGGGGGCGTACCACTGCTGCAAATATCCTTCCACAACGGCAAAAATCTCGGCGGCGACGGTATCGACTGCACCCGTTGCATCAATGGCCACAATCCGTTCTGGATGCTGGGCCGCCAAGGCCTCAAAGCCCGCCTGCACGCGCTGGTGAAAGGCCAGATCGGCTTGCTCCATGCGATCGGCAGCCCCTCGCTGGCGTGTGCGAGCCAGACCAGCAGCAGCATCGAGCTTAAGCCACAAGGTGAGGTCGGGCACCAGCCCACCCGTGGCCGCGTGATTGAGCTGGGCAATCAGCCCTAGGTCTAGGCCGCGCCCATGGCCCTGGTAGGCCACGGTGGAGTCTGTGTAGCGATCGCACAGCACCCAGCAGCCCCTCGCCAGAGCAGGCTTAATCAACTCTTCGACATGCTGGGCGCGATCGGCGGCGTAGAGCAGCAGCTCAGCCCGACTAGCTATCGCAGCCTCGCCGTGGTCGCCTAGCAGCAGCTGGCGCAGGCTTGAGCCCAACTCCGTGCCCCCCGGCTCGCGAGTAGCGAGAATTTGGGGAATCACGCCCTGCTGCTGGAGCTGCTGGAAGCGATCGCTCTTCCCTAGAGCGCTATGCAGGAGCTTGAGCTGGGTCGATTTGCCGCAGCCTTCCACCCCTTCAAACACCAGCAGCTTACCCGGCATAGTTCGCTCCGATATTGCCTCTCTAGCTTACAGACAAGGGGGCCATCCACCCTAGGGGCAGACCGGCCCCCAGCAAGCTATGGTATACACTAAGATACAAACCGGACTAGTGCATACTAAGGTCAAGGGTGCAGCAGTGGGCTTATCAAAACATGCCTGCCACGACCATGCGCTAACTTGTAGTTATGATGGTCTCATCGAGGACGCCTATGGCCCGGTATACCAACACACTTCCTATCTCAGCAACCACCGCTCGGCTGCGCGATGCCATTGTTAGCTCGCTACAGGCATTTGGGCTCAATATGGTCTACGAAACCAGCGACTATCTGATGGCCAAAGAACAGCCCGGACAGGTTTCCCTGGCTCAGCTCACCACCATTGAGGTGCTGATCAGCCCACCTACCGTAGCTGCCGACGCAGCCTCGGTAAATCTGGTTGTCAGCAACCAAGAACTGCCCCTGCGCCACAACAATCACTGTGAGCAGGTGTTCAGCGCCGTCAACCAGGCTATTGTTGCCTTGGTCTAAGACTCAGTCCTTCAAACCCACCAGGCGATGGGCTAGATCTCGGTGTCATCATCTAGACTATCCGACTCCTCATCGCCCTCTTCAACCATGTTGGGGCTAATGAGCGTGATATCAAACTCGTCGGGGGGCAGAGTCGATTGGCTATCGCGCTTAAGCTGGTAGTAAATAGCGCGAGCTTGGGGACCAAACACAATCTCATCTTCGTTTTTGAGGTCGTGGGCCTGGAGCTTGCGCCCATTAATCAGCATTCCATTGGCGCTGGGTTTGCCCTTTAGGTTGCCGTCAACTATGCGGTAGTAAAACGTGTCATCGTCCTTCGGCAGCTGCACCAGGGTGGCGTGATGCCGCGACACAAACTGCGACGACAGGCGAATGTCGCACTTAGGATCTCGCCCGATGGAGTATACCGACCCATCCAAGACAATTTCTCGGCGGCCTTTACTATCTTCAACAATGAGAATATTACTGAGTTTGGTGTGGAGTGGCATGTGCTGTCACTAGCAAAAACGGAGCTCAGAATCGGTTGAGAATGGAACGACGACCTTAATCACCAGGGAAACGTAGAGCATATCGCGTTTAACCCACCCCATCGCCGCGATCGCTCCTGTGAGCCAGTTTAACCACCGCAGATATAGCCCAAACTTAAGCTCACTTACGCCAGCTTACCTTTAGCCAGAAGGGGCATAGCCATGGGGGTGTGCCCAACGGTTGCTCTATATTACCCCCTAGTTGCCTTGCCTGAATGGTAGCAGAATCTTTCTTAGGCGATGAATATGAGCTGCATTCATCAAAAATGTTTGACTTATCGCTTCGATTAACGGAGCCAAGCGGCAGAACCTTAGAGACTGAATGTTAGAAAAAGCCCTAGTCGGCAGAGTCCACCTCAAGTTCTTCCCAGGGGTTAGAGTTAACGTTGCGCAGACGCTTGAGCATCCAGTCAAAGCGAATATTGCCCATAGAGAGCATATCGCCCATCTCGTCGAGCCCGGCATCGTCGGGGTTAGCCACAGGACGCCAGTGTTCGCCCTGCAAATGCTTGACGGTGCTGCGCAGGCGGCTAGAGAGCAAAATGGCCAAAGCTCGATAAAAGCGCGAGGCAAACCACATATCTTGCTGGAGCTTGTGGCGCAGCTGACTACAGGAAATAGCCAGCACAATACCAGGTTCGAGGGCCGTCACCGTCGCAGAAGGTGGTTGACCGTCAACAAACGACATTTCGCCGACCACCTCACCAGTTGCCAGCTGGGCAACGGACTGGTCGCCCATGGCTGCCACCGAAACCTCCAAGCTACCGTTTAGAATGAGGAAAATATCGTCGCAGGCGGCACCCTCACGAATCAACACCTCTCCCGGTTGCAGTTCTCGACGCTGACCAGCATCAATCAGCCAGTCAACGTCTTCGTCTTCTAAAACCCCAAGAATAAATACCACACGCTTCATGGCTGCGGCCCTACATCACAATATCCGAACCGCCCATGGCGGTGATAACGGCACCCAATTGGCTTGCACTTTTAGAGACAGAGGCTAGCCAAGGGCATTGCCGTATTGCTACCTGATGTCAACCCGTGCCAGTTTTTAACATAACCTACGATGGGATGTGAGGAACATTTCTCTAGTATCGGCGTTCTGCAACAGGTTTCACCACCGGCCGAAGGAGTGAGACCCTGTCCCTCAAGCTGCCGGATATCGCCTGTTTTCTACCCTAATTTCCCATGACTACTGTTATATCAGAGACGGTTACGACAGCCTCCGATCGCGCCGACGACGTGGCTGTACGAGCCTATTTTTTGGGCCAAAGTATTGATTTAGGTGCTCTAGCCAAACCTAGCGGTCCAGCACTGGTGCCTTCTTCGCCGCTGATGGTGCCCGTTGGAGAAGGTGGGCAGGGGGTGCTGTTTAGCTACGGTGCCGTGGTGCTGTTTGGCCTTTCTGCCGATGCAGAACAGGCTTTTATTACCAACCTCAGGCCTCACATTGCCAACCCCATCGACCACCCTGAAACCGAAGCTGCCACTATTCGCTTGGCCCCTAACAGCAGCGGCAAAGTGCAGAATGGACTGATTTTTTTGTCGTCCCTTGATGGGTTGCGCCTGCACTTGGTGGCCGATGTGATGGCTAAAAGCGTGGTGCTAGCCTACTACGAGATCGGTGCGGCGGCTGTGTTTGACCGCATTGAGCCCTACGCCGTGGAGCTGCAACATCAGCACCGCCCGAGTGTTCAGGGTGACCAGTTGCTCAAGCAGATTGGCCAAACGCTGATGATTCAACACAAAATTGTGGGTCGAGTCGAAATCATCGATAAGCCTGAGCTGCTGTGGGAATACCCCGAGCTCGACTCCCTCTACCACCGCCTAGAAGACGAATACGAAATTCGCGATCGCCACTCGGCCCTAGAGCGCAAGCTCGACCTGGTCAGCCGCACCACCGAAACCGTGCTCGACTTGCAGCGGCACCAGACCGGCCTACGGCTGGAGTGGTATGTGGTGCTGCTGATTGTGGTAGAAGTGCTGCTGTCGCTCTATGAACTATTTGTCCGCCCCCACTGAGGTACCCGATGGGACAGTCTATTGTCGTGAATCAAGCCGAGTTTGAGCAAGCGGTGCTGCAACCCTCGTTTGAGCAGCCGGTGCTGGTCGATTTTTTTGCCACTTGGTGTGGCCCCTGCCAGTTGCTCAAACCCATGCTCGAAAAGCTGGCCCAGGAGTATGACTTCACCCTGGCCAAGGTCGATATTGACGCCAACCCTGAGCTGGCTAAAGCCTTTAAGGTTGAAGGGGTGCCCGATGTGCGCATTGTCAGCCAGGGGCAAGTGCAGGAGGGGTTTGTGGGGGTGCTGCCTGAGCCACAGCTGCGGGAGTTGTTGGCCGGTCTAGGTCTGCAATCCTCTTTGGAGCAAGATCTGGCGGCCTTTGAAGCTGCTCAAGCCAGCGGCGACAAAACAGAGATTTATCCAGCCCTGGCCACGCTGCTGACCCGCTACCCCAACAACGGTCAGATTTTGCTCAAGGCGGCCCAAGTATATCTGGTGCAGGGGGATGATGCCCTAGCCAGCCAGTATTTGGATTTGATTGACCCGAGCGATCGCGCCACCGCTGACCAAGCCGATGGCATTCGGAGTCTGCTCACCCTGCGCCAATCCTTAACCGACCTGGGAGACTCTGATCTAGATGTCGCCTATGGGGCTGCTGGCCAGGCAGCGTTAAAGGGCGATTTTGCCGCTGCCCTGGAGGGCTTTTTGGGGGTGGTGGAGCGCGATCGCAGCTACCGCAGTGACGCCGGTCGCAAGGCTATGCTCACCGTCTTCAAGCTGCTGGGTGACAGCAACCCGCTCACCCTCACCTACCGCAAGCGCCTGATGCAAGCCCTTTACTGAACCAACCCTTTACTTAGGAAAGTTTGAAGAATATGAGGCCAAAAGCGTTTGGTTAAAGCCACGACAGTTATTGTAGAGACAGTTCCTTAAGCTGATTTTTTAGCACTTTGGCCAACGCTACCTAATCGGTAAACCCTATGTCTCTCCTGGCACGCTGGCTTCAGTTTTTGCGCTTTCTCGAAGGGCTGTTGGAGTTTTTAGACTTTCTCACTACCCCCCTGGGATTGGTAGCTAGCGTTGGGCTAGGCCTCTACAGCTTGCTGGTGTTCTTCGGCACCGATGCCTCAGCCGCCGCTACCCTAGCCGGGTCAGTTGCCTTGGGCCTTAGCTGCCTAATCACCCGCCCCGACTTCTAACCCCTGCGTTCTTGCTTCTCTCTCCTAAGAAAACGGCTGGTCTGTGGGCTTGCCTAAGCGACAAGCAATGCCGCTCTACCGCTCCCACTCGCCTTGGGAATATGCCCACGGCTCCCTTACTCCTTATCGAGCATGCCACGCTACGCTCTCTACAGGTCTCGAACTCAAGGCATACCCACCTCCTCTTCCCCACCTCCCTTATCTTCCCCACCCCTCTTATCTCCCCACTTCCATGCTCCCCGCCGCCGAGGCCGAAGCCAAAATTCTCGATCTAGTGCCGCTCCCAACCGAGGTAGAGCAAGTTTCCTTAGATGCCTGCCTGGGTCGTGTTTTAGCCAAAGCTATCCCTAGCCCGCTCGATTTTCCCCATTGGGATAATTCAGCGATGGATGGCTATGCCGTGCGCTATGAGGATGTGCAGGGAGCCAGTGCTGAGCAACCCAAGGTGCTGACGCTGACAGAGACGATTCCAGCAGGGCGATCGCCTCAGCTCCCCATCGGCTCAGGTCAGGCCGCGCGCATTCTCACGGGCTCCATGCTGCCCGATGGAGCTGACACCATCGTGATTCAAGAGGTCACCCAGCGCCAGGGCGATAGTGTTTTGGTGCTAGAAACCCCAGAGCCGCAGCAGTTTGTGCGCCACCGAGGCAGCTTTTGCCGGGCGGGCGAGGCGCTCATGGCCCCAGGCCTCTCCATTGGCGGGCCAGAGCTGGCGGTGCTGGCCTCGGCCCAGTGTCTTCAGGTGCCGGTGTTTCCTCAGCCTCGGGTAGCAATTCTCTCCACAGGCGATGAGCTGGTCATGCCCGATGCGCCGCTTCAGCCGGGGCAAATTGTGGACTCTAACCAGTACGCGCTGGCGGCGTTGGTGCGGCAGGCAGGCGCGATTCCGCTGAGCCTGGGCATTGTGCCCGACCAGCCCCAAGCGTTGAGAACTGCCATTCAGTCAGCGCTGGCCCAGGCAGATATGATTGTGTCATCTGGTGGCGTTTCCGTCGGTGACTACGACTATGTAGATGAGATTCTGGCGGAGTTGGGAGCGACGCTGCATATTCGCTCGGTGGCAGTAAAGCCCGGTAAACCACTCACGGTGGCTACATTCCCAGCGGAGGGGGGGAATGCGCCGCTGTACTTTGGCTTGCCGGGAAACCCAGTGTCGGCCCTGGTGACCTTTTGGCGATTTGTGGCCCCAGCATTGCGGAAGCGATCGGGCCTGGCTACGGGCTGGGGGCCGACATTTGTGCCCGCCACAACTCGCGATGCGCTTAAGGCTGGTGGCCAGCGAGAAACTTATCTGTGGGGCAAGCTTGAAACGACTGCCCAGGGCTATGAGTTTTCGTTGGCGGGCGGTGGCCACAACTCTGGCAACTTAATCAACCTGGCGGGAACGAACGCGCTGGCAGTGGTGCCAGTGGGGACGAAGCTAATCTCTGCTGAAGCAACGGTGCCGGTGATGGTGGTGGGTTCATAGCAGATCAGTACCCTCAACTCCGATCAGGAGCCGACACCCGCAGGCTTTTTCTGGCCAATCATCGCACAGGCATACTCCATTGCCGCAGAATTTAAAGGGTCGGGGTCAACGGGCATCCAGCGATCGCTGCCCACAGGGCCATCGAACTCGACATCGCGAAAGCGGCGGCGATCGCAGTCATATTCAGTTAAATAGTCAGTGCGCTGGGGCTGTCCAGAGCGGCGGTCGATGTAGTAGCTGCCCACTCGCACATGTCCCCAGTCCAGAGGCTTTATAGAATCGATGTCGACAAACTGCTGCTGGCCTTGGGCAGTTTCAGCTACTGGGTACCAAGTAGTCGCTAGGGCGCTGTCAGGGCAAATAGCCCAGTTGAGAGAGCAACCTAGAACAAGCGCGATCAGTCTGACCATCCACGGCGCTAGCCGCCAAGGCCAAGGAACAAGCTGAAAAAATTGGGGGCGTTGTTTCACAGTGGACGATCCGGGAGTGTTGTGGGCTCAAGCTTAGGCAGAAATGCGGCAAACGGCAGACTACGCAGCGTTTCGATCCCATTTTCGATCAGGCCACATAAATGAGTTTAGGCGTGAGCTTCCTTAACTAGTCAATTGCTCTCCCGCTATTCAGTGCTGCACCCTAGTGGTTAGGTTGTGATCAAAGGGTGGGGAAAAACAGCGATCGGTAAGCCCCGATCAGCACTTCACCCCAGAACACCGTGATCACGGCCCCGATCGCTAAAAATGGGCCAAAGGGCATCGGCTGACGGCGGCTGATGAGTTTGAGGGCGATCGCACCTCCCCCCACCGCCGCCCCTACTACACAGGCCAAAAATCCGCTGAGCAACACTCCCTGCCAGCCTAGCCACGCCCCTAGCATAGCTGCCAGTTTGGCATCGCCGCCCCCCATGGCCGTTTGGCCTAACGCTGCTGAGGCAAACAGGGTGATCAGGTCAAACAGCCAAATGCCCAAGACCGCCCCTAGGATTCCTCCCAAGAGGCTTTGCATAGGGCTAGGCCACGATTCACCCTGTAATAGCGGCAGGGTAAACTTCACCGCCAGCCCCAATCCCAATCCCGACTGGGTGAGCACATTTGGCAGCATTAGGGTGTCGATGTCAATAAACGCCAGCGCCACTAGCCAGCTCAGGAATAGCCAATAGCCCACCGTGAGCCAGGTGGGGCCGAACAGCCAGAACGTCGCCAAAAACAGCGTCCCTGTAAACGCCTCAATCAGCGGGTAGCGAGGAGAAATAGACGTACGGCAGTAGCGACAGCGCCCTTTGAGCCAGAGCCAGCCCAGCACCGGCACGTTGTCGTAGGGTTTGAGCTGAGTATGACACTTAGGACAGCGAGACGGCGGGTGCAGCAGCGATAACCCCGCTGGTACCCGGTAAATCACCACATTGAGAAAGCTGCCCACGGCGGCACCAAACAGAAAAACCAGGGCAGAGGTGATGAGGGCATCCATAGTGGGGGCGACAAAAGAATGTTAAAGCAGCAGGGGAAGGAGAAAGGCTTTGGGAGGTGGGGAGTTGAGTAGGGGGTTAAATGGGTAAGGGGCTACGGGACCCACAGATGGTTGTCCCAATTTATGGGTAAAACGGATAGGTTCAGAATGCCCAGGATGAGGCAGATGGATAGCTGGCTGGGCGATCGGCTTATGGCAAGGCTTTGCCAACGTGCCTAAAATCAAGGGCAACCCATCTTTCCTAATCTTATGTCTCCCGACGCCACGCCCTTTTCCTCAGAAACCCAGGCCATCCACAGCGGCAGAAACATTGACCCTGCCACCGGAGCCCTAACAGCACCGATTCATCTTTCCACCACTTTTGAGCGGGATGGCGATGGCAGCTATCCCAAAGGCTATGTCTACGGTCGCAGCGGCAACCCCAACCGCGACGCCCTCGAAACAGCCTTAACCACCCTGGAAAAAGGGTCAGAAACCGCCACCTTTGCTTCTGGGTCAACCGCTACCTTTAGCCTGCTGCAAGCCCTCGGCCCAGCCGACCATGTGATAGCACCCCAAAGCGTCTACTTTGGCGTGCAGCAAATGCTAAGCCACATTTTTGCCCCGTGGGGCTTGAGGTACACCTTGGTGGATACAACAGACTTAGCGGCAGTAGCCGAAGCCCTGCGCCCCAACACCCGTTTGGTGCTGATCGAAACCCCATCTAATCCTCAGTTGGCCGTTACTGACATTCAAGCGATTGCCGACCTAGCGCACCAGGCTGACGCCTACCTGGCCTGCGACAACACCATTGCCTCCCCAGTACTGCAAACTCCGCTTACGCTGGGGGCCGACTTTGTGATTCACGCTACTACTAAGTATCTGGCGGGCCATGGGGATGTGATTGGCGGCGCGGTGGTCACCCGCGAATCCAATCCATTGTTTGCGCAGTTGCGGCTGGTGCAAACCATCGGCGGCGTGGTGCCGTCTCCCTTCGACTGCTGGCTGACGCTGCGCGGTCTGCAAACCTTGCCCCTTCGAGTACGCGCCCAGTCCCAGGCAGCCCAAAGCATGGCCACCTGGCTATCCCAACATCCCGCCATTGAGCAGGTACTTTACCCCGGATTACCCGAGCATCCCGGCCACGAGGTCGCGCAGAAACAAATGCAGGGCTATGGTGGCCTACTCTCATTCTTAGTAAAAGGCGATCAGGACAGAGCTATGGAAGTCGCCGCCAAAACCAACCTGATCGCTCGTGCCACTAGCTTTGGCAGCCCCCACAGTGCGATCGAACACCGCGCCTCAATTGAGCAAGGCACTCAAACCGCGCCTAACCTGCTGCGACTCTCCGTTGGTCTAGAGCACGTAGACGATCTAATCGCCGATTTGGAGCAAGCCCTAAGCCGATAATTCAATCCTGTTGATTTCCCCAATTTCTCTAGAAAAACGGCGCTGCCCCTAATCCATTGCCCAATCCCTTCATTTTCTTGCTCTCTCCATTCCCTCAGCTTCTCGCTTTCCTGCCGTAGGAGAAGGTCTTCGCCGATCCTCAGCCTTTGGTTGCAAACCCGGAGCTTGGGAGCCCTGGGAAGTATAGGCTTTTAAGCTTCGCAACGTTACGAAGGTAGCGGTGATCTGTTGTGCCCATTTTGGAGCCCAGTCTGCGAGATTTCGCAGACTGGGGCGATCGCCGTGGTTTAGCACTGCTCGCCGTGGCTTGACGCGGCCTTTTCTGCCCGCTGCTAACCACCTCCAACAGCAACACCCTGCCTCTATAAGCTGGGATTAACGCATAATCAAAATTAAGGCAAGAACTTGTTGCAATATCGTTATATTACTGTTACATTAGTTTACATGAAGAAACATTCAGCACCCCAGGAGGGCCTCGCAATGTTCACCACTACCCAACTCGACAACGGCATTCTCAATAACTACGCCGTAGAGCCCGAAGTGTATTTCGCGTCCTACCCTTCGCCTGAGCAGCAAAAGGGCTACGCGCTGCAAGCCGCGATCGCCACTCTGTTCGTAGCTGGTCTAATGCTGGTCACCTTGGCAGTCAGCTAGTTTCGCAGGAAGTTTCTAAGAGTCTTTGGAGGAGAAGCGCTATGTTTGCACCGATGGTTCTGCTAGTTCGCAACATCATGGGAACCCCGAAATTTAACAAGCTGCGGGGACAGGCGATTGCCCTTCACTCCAAGACCATTACAAACTTCTGCAACCGCTTTGGCATCGATAGCAAAGAGCGCCAAGCTCTAATTCGCAAAGCTAAAGCTAATGGCCAACGGCTCGGTTTTCTGGCCTAGGTGATGTTAATTTAGTTAATAAATTTGCTGATATAAAAACCCCCTAGCTATGGTTAAGGGGGTTTTTGCTGTTTGAGCGCTAGACGGTTTTGAGACAAGAATCTAATTTGAGTGCGATTGCCAGGTGCCCTATGCGCTAAATAACTTACCTTATAAGGGCCGTCTGCGGTTCATAACGTTGACATACCCGCCGCCACTACACCCAGTGAAGATGGGGTCTGACTAGTCGAAGGTCTGCCCATGGGGCTATCACAATCCCCTAGCGCTGATGATTAGCCGACACTAATTATCGTTGATTTAGCTCAACTACAGACGTTTATGAGCCTACACATTTAACTGTATGTTCAATGTTTTAACTGTGCCATCAGAGCTGGCGCTGAGAATAGCATCGTTAGATAAAGAAATTAATTTAGAGCCGTCTGCTGCATGGGCTGTTGTACTGTTTAATTCAGCTCCAGAATCAACATCCCAAATAATGAGTTGACCAGTTTTGTCTATGCCGCATAGAACTTGTCCACCGTGGCAAAATACCAAAGCATTGATCGTCTGCTGGAGTGATTGAAATATAATCTGAGGCTCTCGGTTAGGATACTTCCATAGGCAGACTTCACCAGATAGGCTGCTAGACGCAAAAAGCTGCTTTGCAGATGAGAAAGCTAAGGCTTTCACAGGTTCACCATGCCCCCTTAGATTCATTACGTTGCCGTCTCTAGAAACATAGCAGAAACCAACTGTGCCATTTTCAGCGCCAAATACTGCTCCATCACCTGTCGAATTTAGGAGTATTGAAGAAACCGCTACTTTTTGACGAACTATCTGCTTGATTTTCTTATTCCTTTGGAAGTCCCACGTTTGAATGAATCCAGCAGCATCAGCAGCAATGAAAAATTTGCGCGAATAACAGAGATCAAATGCTGTAACTCCGCGATCGCAGATCAGCATCGACTTGGCCAGAGAACCGTTGTTGAGGCTCCAGAGGTTTACAGCCCCATCAAGGCTGCTACTAAAAAGAAACTGATTATCATTGCTAAATATCAGGTTTGTAATCTCCGTCCTATGACCTTTCAAGCAGAAAAAGTGCTTTCTCGCTTTGTAACTCCAAAGGTCAATATCGCCGTTATTCTTACCCAGAGCGAGAAAGCTATGGTTTGGACTAATAGCTACTGCACAAATCGGCTCTGAGATCTTCGCAAAGACAGACTCATGCTGAATCGTAGCTGAATAGCTAGGCTTCTTAACTTCAGGAGGTTTTTGTTGAGTTCTGGGATTTCCTCCGCTGGCATAGCTATTAGTCTTAGAAGGCGAATATTTTATGCCAAACATTCCAGCAACTTCGGGACAAAGGTTAGTAACCACAAAACCCAGCTCTTTGGCTCGTCTTAAATCACTTGCACTTCTATGCTCAAAACCGATTTCTGAGAAGACCAAGCCCCTAAAGTAGTACGCCTCAGAAAATTTAGGGTCAAGCTTAACTGCATTGCCCAATTCCTCAGCAGCTTCTGTGTACTGTTCTTTCTTCGCAAAAAACTTTGCTTTATCGAAAGACTCTTGGGGAGTTACCTTTCGAGTTTTTACAGTTGTGCTGGTCTGTACATAGCTTGCCTGCCCCGTCAAGCCTACATGATGGGTTTGTAGGATTTCATAGGCAACATTAATAGCTTTAATTTTTTCCTCAGCAATTCTGGCATTGGCAGGGTCATTCGCAAATTTATCGGGATGCCACTGCTTTGCAAGCCGCTTATAGGCTTGCTTCAGGTCTTGCTTTGAGGCGCCTGGTTTAAGAGCAAATAGCTGGTAGTAAGTGTCAAGATCTGACATGGTGCGACAAAAGCAGTCTCTTCCGACTAAAGCAGAGGAAGATGTAACGCCTCAGAATTCCCTACAGATAGAAAAACTCTCACAAACAAAGCGCCCCAGTGCATTGCACCGGGGCGCTTTAACTTACCTAACTAGCTCAACCTAGCCGAAGCGGCTTGAAGTCGAAGCGATTAGGAAGGCCGCGTAGGTGAGGATGTAACCCACCGTGAAGTGAGCTAGACCCACAACCCGACCCTGGATGATCGACATGGCAACGGGCTTGTCCTTCCAGCGAACCAGGTTCGCTAGGGGAGTGCGCTCGTGGGCCCAGACAAGAGTTTCAATCAGCTCTTGCCAGTAGCCCCGCCAGGAGATCAAGAACATGAAGCCGGTGGCCCAAACCAGGTGCCCAAAGAGGAACATCCAGGCCCAGACGGCTAGGTTATTCATGCCATAGGGGTTGTAACCGTTGATTAGCTGAGAGCTGTTGAGCCACAGGTAGTCGCGCAGCCAGCCCATCAGGTAGTTAGACGACTCATTAAACTGAGCCACGTTACCCGACCAGATAGCAAGATGCTTCCAGTGCCAGTAGAAGGTCACCCAACCAAGGGTGTTCAGCATCCAGAACATCGCCAGGTAGAACGAATCCCACGCGGAGATGTCGCAGGTGCCGCCACGGCCAGGGCCGTCGCAGGGGAAGCTGTAGCCGAAGTCTTTTTTGTCGGGCATCAGCTTCGAACCGCGGGCATCCAGCGCACCCTTGACCAAGATCAGGGTGGTGGTGTGCAGGCCGAGGGCGATCGCGTGGTGAACCAAGAAGTCGCCAGGGCCAATGGTCAGAAACAGCGAGTTCTTGTTGCTGTTAATGGCATCAAACCAGCCAGGCAGGTAAACAGCATTGGCGGTTTGAGTCACGCTGTCAGGGTTCGACAGCAGCGTGTCGAAACCGTAGAGCAGCTTACCAGAGCAGGCTTGCACCCACTGGGCAAACACAGGCTCAACCAGAATCTGCTTTTCGGGGGTGCCAAAGGCTACCACCACGTCGTTGTGCACGTACAGACCCAGGGTGTGGAAGCCCAGGAACAGTGACACCCAGCTCAGGTGCGAGATGATCGCTTCCTTGTGCTCCAGCACGCGGTACAGCACGTTGTTCTGGTTGGCTTTGGGGTCGTAGTCGCGCACCAAGAAAATCGCGCCGTGGGCAAAGGCCCCCACCATGATGAATCCAGCGATGTACTGGTGGTGGGTATAGAGCGCTGCCTGAGTAGTGTACTCCTGAGCCATGAAGGCATAGGGAGGTAGCGCATACATGTGCTGCGCCACCAGGGAGGTGATCACACCGAGGGAAGCTAGGTGAAACGCTAGCTGGAAGTGCAGCGAGTTGTTATAGGTGTCGTAAAGACCCTTGTGTCCTTCACCCAAACCGCCACCGGGTGGCTTGTGAGCATTCAAGATTTCCTTGATGCTGTGGCCAATACCGAAGTTGGTGCGGTACATGTGCCCGGCGATGATGAAGATCACCGCGATCGCCAGGTGGTGGTGGGCCATATCCGTCAGCCAGAGAGACTCGGTCTGAGGATGGAAGCCGCCCAGGAAGGTCAGAATCGCAGAACCAGACCCAGTCGCTGTACCAAAGATATGGCTAGAGGTGTCGGGGTTCTGGGCATAGACTCCCCAGTTGCCGGTAAAGAAAGGCATCAAGCCTTCGGGGTGGGGCTTCATCGAGAGGAAGTTTTCCCAACCAACGTGGACACCGCGAGATTCGGGGATAGCCACGTGTACCAGGTGACCGGTCCAGGCCAGCGAGCTGACGCCAAACAGACCAGCCAGGTGGTGGTTGAGGCGAGACTCAGCGTTTTTGAACCAGGACAAGCTGGGGCGAAACTTGGGCTGAAGGTGCAGCCAGCCTGCGAACAGGAAGACCGCCGACAGGATCAGCAGAAAGACAGCACCACTGTACAGATCGGTGTTGGTGCGCATACCGATGGTGTACCACCAGTGGTACACCCCAGAAAACGCGATGTTCACCGGAGTCGAAGACCCAGCCTGAGAGAAGGCATCTACCGCAGGCTGACCAAAGTGAGGATCCCAAATCGCGTGGGCGATCGGTTTGATGTTGAGCGGATCTTTGATCCACTGTTCAAAGTTGCCTTGCCAGGCGACGTGGAACAGGTTGCCCGAAGTCCACAGAAAGATGATTGCCAGGTGGCCAAAGTGGGAGGCGAAGATCTTTTGGTAAAGATTCTCCTCCGTCATGCCATCGTGGCTTTCAAAGTCGTGGGCTGTGGCAATCCCGTACCAGAGCCGACGCGTGGTCGGATCTTGGGCCAGGTCCTGGCTAAATTTTGGGAATTTAGTTGCCATGAATCAAAACGGATTCTAGTACGACATTTGAGTCATGAGTGCGGTATGTAGGGGCGCAGGGCCTGCGCCCCCAGGAGATTCCATGACGAGAAACCTAGCCCACCGCGATAATTCGAGCCAGGAAGAAGGCCCAGGTAGTAGCGATACCCCCGAGGAGGTAGTGAGCCACACCCACAGCCCGACCCTGAGTGATGCTCAGAGCGCGAGGCTGAATAGAAGGCGCTACCTTCAGCTTGCTGTGAGCCCACACGATGGACTCAATCAGCTCTTGCCAGTAGCCACGGCCACTGAACAGGAACATCAGGCTAAAGGCCCACACAAAGTGAGCACCCAAGAACAGCAGACCATAGGCCGACAGCGCCGAACCGTAGGAGCCGATCACCTGGGAGGCTTGAGCCCACAGGAAGTCGCGCAGCCAGCCGTTGATGGTGATGGCGCTAGCCGCAAAGTTGCCACCGGTGATATGACTCACCGTGCCGTCGGGGCTCACTGTGCCCCAGATGTC
>NZ_JACJPP010000014.1 GCF_014696135.1 Nodosilinea sp. FACHB-141
ACGACGAAGCAGGCGGTCGCAGCTAGCAGGGTGGGGATCATCAGCACGCCGAACCAGCCCACATACAGGCGGTTCTCGGTGCTGGTCACCCACTGGCAAAACTGCTCCCACAGAGAGGCGCTCTCGCGCCGCTGTAGAGTCGTGGTCATGATGTATTAGTCCAGGTAGTGTACTAAGTATGTTGCTGAGTTGTTACTCTAGCTATTGTTACATTAGCACATATTCCTAAATAAAAGCGAGCAGAAAATAACCGATTACGTCCTTGAAGAGATAGGGAGTTGCAATCCAGTACGGTTGGTGGTGCAATAGAGTCTGCATTGTCCTGCACTTAGCTGGGACAATCTTGGGGGCGTGGCGGAATGGTAGACGCTACGGACTTAGAAAACTGAGCCTTAGTGGAGAAATCTGCTAAGTGGAAGCTCTCAAACTCAGGGAAACCTAACTTTAGCTTTGGGTAAGGCCTAAACCTTCTCTCGGTGCTAGACACGGCAATCCTGAGCCAAGCCGGCGAATCAAGCCGCCGGAAGGTGCAGAGGCCCGACGGGAGCTACCCTAACGTTTAGTCGAGGGTAAAGGGAGGGTCCAATTCTTAAAACCTGGTTCGGGTTTGCCCAATCCAGGCAGCAGCGAAAGCTGCGGGAGAATGAAAATCCGTTGACCTTAAACGGTCGTGAGGGTTCGAGCCCCTCCGCCCCCATACCATTCTTAGTAATGAAGCAAGCTTTACCCAACGAGAGCCAATATGCTCGCCAGTTGAACCGTGATCCAGCGGGTCACAATGCTTGTAATATTCTTCTAAAGTTTCCCTGTAGAGTCCTGCTTCAATATCACCAAGCCGAGTAGCTATTCTAAGAAGTTATGGCGTTACTTGCCCGGCATAGGTTAAAGACTTCAAATTGTTTGCCAGCTCTCCGTTTAGAGGTCGACGGAATATGTTCTGGTTACAACTAGGCACAATAGCTGATTAGGCTGAAGACAGTATTGTGCTGTGCTACTTTACACAAATGATCTTTAGGTGTTGTTTAAGAGCCTTAGGCATCTCAAGTGCTGCACGAATGGCTATGTTCTCCTATAAAGAGCTAGCTGACGTCGGAGGTACAACACCAAGACATGCATCTACCATCGGGTTCATTGGGTCTGGAATTTATCGGATTTGGATTGTTTAAGCATTTAGTGAGTAGCTAGGCCTGCTAAGGCATAGGTTTAGCCAGCGTTTGACTATCAAGGTCTAGAGAGTCTAGCGATCGCTCTCTCTAGTAAGCGCTTTTGCTGTTCCACAAATAGCTGACTCAGGTCGCTTGCCAAATTACTTCCGGTAATCATGGGTCGAATCTACCAACCAGTGTCTCGGGAAGCCGTGTCTAGATATCCCTCAATGGAGTCAAACGAGTATGGGGCTCGACCTGGGTTATCGCTGGCTCAAGCACAGCAGGTTATCTACGATTTTTTGCTAGAAATCGTCAAAATTTGGCATCCTCAAGACGTTTTAGAGGAGTTTCGTCATCTTTTCGTCCATCACACCGATTCGGTTAGCTCTCAGACGCTGCCCGCGCTGCACGTCATTTTGTTTGCTAACAACGAATTAGAGTTTCGTAACACCATTAAGCGCTGTTGTTACATTCTCGTCAATAACTGGGAAGTTGCCCGTCAGTTTGACGCAATTCAGGATCTAGTTGACCTGTTCGCTGATCCTCTAATCCAGCGTCGCACCCTATCACCGACCCTTAAGCGCCTGCGCCACTGGCTTCTCCGATTTCTTGAGAGCGAGGATTTTGAAGAACTTAGGTTGTTTGCGGCTCGCTACACTGAGGAGCGCACCTTAAACCGCCCCGATGATTGGACCGCTCGCTATACTCCGTACCTGCTGGTGCCCCAGTACGTCAACGAAAATAATCCTATCGAGCAGCGCCAGGCCGCTCGCGCCCTCTCTCGTCGACTGAAGGACAAATTTAAGTTTGACTTGGCTATGTATACGGCCCATAGCCAGTCGGGACAGAACCGCGATCGCCCCGTAGCCAACCCCACAGCGTTGGGAGATAGTGCTCTTCGCCTAGTCAAGGCAATTGTGGCTAGACGGGGCGAATTTAGCTACAAAAACTTAGCGCGCTTGTTTTTAGAACAAATTAAAGAGAGTAGCTACGGTGATTTTAAGAAAAGCCTGACTCGCTATTTGCTCTATACCGTCAGCGGCAACCCAATCTCTAAACAGATTCAGGAAAAGCTAGATGCACGGCTAGTCGACCTCTACACGGAGTCTGACTATGAGCCTTGGGATGCATCGCTGGTGTTGCGCACCAGCAATCGGATCGTTGACTACTTAATGACAGAGGATCAGGAACGGCCTTCGCCGTTGTTTTCGATGGTGTTATCCCAAGGCAACGCCCTCACCCTGGCAATTATTTTGCTGAAGCTGGTTCTGGTTTCGCGTCAGACTCTCCCTTACCTGGAGACGAGAATTGCCAGCCTGATTCGCTACTACGAGCAGTTCCCCCGTAGCGAATGTCAGTGGGTAATTAACTTTTTGGAGGTATTTCAGATTACGTTTGCTATCTATGGCGATAACACGGAGTACAACCTGGTGAAGGTGACCCAGCGTGACCAGAGGCCAGAAGCCCTGTTTCTCGCTGAACGCCAGGGGCTAGACGCTTTTAGAATTTTTTCCCAGAAGCTGAACCAGGTGCGTCCCGATGTACTGACAAGTGCTGATCTGGTGGCGGGGAAAGAGGACCACTTCAGTGAAGAAGAGATAGATGAGCTAAACCTTGGCGAGCAAGCTTAGGCCCATAGGTTAGAGCCCTTAATCAGTTTGTTGGTACCACAGGCTGAGTGCCGTCTGGTGCACCGTCTGCCAAGGAACGTTGTGATGGCGCGCTAAGGCGGCACAGTCTTCGTACTCGGGGTGGACGTTGAGCACAGCCTGGGTGCGAGGGTGATAGGCCAGCTTCAGAGCCACTGGGCCGTAGGGAGTCTCAAGGGTCTCTGTATGGCGAGACAGCACCCACCGCTGCTGGGTTTGGCGGCGGATGCCCAGGGTAGAGGTTTCGGCAAACAAAATGTCTGTACAGTGAGGTTCGTCTTCAGGGCGGCAGAGCACTGTAATAAGTAGCCCAGGCCGAGATTTTTTCATCGCTACGGGCTGCGTGAATAGATCAAGGGCACCAGCTGCTAAGAGGCGATCGTAGAGGTAGCCTACGGCCTGGGGCACCAAATCGTCGACCTGTGTTTCAAGCAAGGTAATGGTGTCGGAATCATAGGGACCTCCGGCTGGGGCTGGCTGTACTACCGCAGCTACTGGAGTAGCTGGGGAAGCCGCTTCTCCAATCCACAGGCGCAGCACATTGGCAACGGGCAGCTCTTTTCCTCCGGCTCCCAGCCCTGTACAGCGTAGGGTCATAGCAGGAGGGTCGCCAAAGGATTCAGCGAGGGCAGTGACGATCGCCGCTCCGGTCGGGGTTACCAGTTCTCCATCTAGGCCATTGCTGTAAATCGGCACCTGGCGCTGTTCCAGCAGCTTGAGGACGGCGGGGGCAGGGACGGGCAACCAGCCGTGGGCGGCTCGCACCCGCCCCCGCCCGGTGGGCAGAGGTGAACAGAACAGCTGCTCGATGCCCAAGTAGTCGAGCCCTAGGCAGGTACCGACGATATCCACAATGGCATCGGTCGCGCCGACCTCATGGAAATGCACCTGGTCTACGGCAATCCCGTGGACGGCCGCCTCGGCCTCGGCCAGGCAACGAAACACGGCTAGACTCCAGCGCTGAGCGCGATCGGGCAGGGCGGCCTGGGTAATTAGGTGCTCGATCGCAGGCAGATTGCGGGTGGTAGTTGAGGCTGCGATCGCCGCTCCAAAACCCTGGTCGTGCTCGGCAGCCGCCACGTGGTGGGAATGGTCTCCATGGCGGTGCTCCCCTAGAGGCGAGGTCAGCGCGACCTTGGCGTGGAGCGCGCGCAACCCCTGACGGTGGGTCGGCGTTACGGTGAGAGTAAATTCATGATTCAGCCCCAGGGTAGCCAGTTGAGTGTGCAAGTACGACGGCGGCACGCCGGCATCTATTAAGGCAGCCAGGCACATATCGCCAGCAATGCCTGAGGGGCAATCGAGGTAAGCTAGGGTTTTCAACAGAGCAACCGCAGCGGGGACAGGGGCAATGGCAACAACCTATAAACTACATCCTGACAACCCGCAGAGCCGCAAAGTAGAGACCATTGTCTCGGCGCTGCGGCAGGGAGCGGTAGCCCTTTACCCCACCGATACAGTTTACGCCATTGGTTGTGACCTCAACCATCGCGGGGCGGTGCAGCGAGTGCGCCAGATCAAGCAGTTGGCCAACGACAAACCCCTCACCTTCCTCTGCGCCTCGTTGTCTAACATTGCCGACTATGCGATCGTCAGCGATGGTGCCTACCGCTTGATCAAGCGGCTGATTCCGGGGCCATTTACGTTTTTGCTGCCCGCCACACGAGAGGTGCCCCGCCTAGTGATGAATCCCAAGCGGCGCACTACGGGCATTCGGGTACCCGACCACGCCATTTGCCTAACCCTGGTAGAAACGCTACAAAACCCTATTATTTCGACTTCAGCCCTGACACTGCTGCCGGAGGCGACCAAAGGACGTCCCATAGACAAAATGACGATGTTCGATACGCTCGAAAAATTGGTGGACATCGTGATCGACGACGATCGCCCATTGGCTTATGAAGTCTCAACCATTCTAGATATGGAGGAGGAGAATCCCCTGATGATTCGCAAGGGCCTGGGGTGGGAGACCGCGCTGGACTGGGGTGCTCAGCTTGTATAACTGCCGCTGACTGAGCCACTGCCAATAGGGGCAACTGGGCAACTGGCACCTCGATCGGCCAATCTCAGACGGCCCGAGTCGCTCGCGATCGTCTACGTTAATCACGCCCACGCTCAACGCCTTGAGTGGCTGCAGGAGAGGCTGAAACCCTCACAATACAGCGTTTTTCAGGTTCGGTAGTTCAAAGCAGGCAGAGAATTTTCTAAGGCTCATCAGATTGGCGAACCGGCGGCGAATGGCCTGCGGCGAGGGCGGGCAGCTTTCGGTGCTGGCACATGCTTTGGGAAATCTCCGCGACTGAAGCGGGAGTACATAGCAACCCGCCTGGAATTCACCAATTTACTGAGTGTCCCGGCTGGCCCTTCCCGATTTCAGTGTCGTTGTTAGGATTGGGTAACTATGAAGACCGCATCTACCTGCTTAGCCATGCCCCCACTGTCCCCTGGGACTACACCACAGCCTCCAGAACCATTGCCCCAGCCCGATGCTAACGGCACAGCCCCCATTGCCACCTTGGTAGAAGAGTTGTTTATGGCTCATCTCCAGCGTCGGCTGGGGGGCATAGACGGGGTAATGCAGCGGCTCACGGCAGAGATTGAGCGCATCTGCACCATGAGCGATCGCATCCAAGCCTCAGGGGATGTCAGCCACTGGCAAACGGCCTTGGTGCGCCACCGGGTGAGCAAATGCCTGGCCTACTACGACATGGGCTCTAACCGAGGCCGGGTAGAACTGCACAGCAGCCTCAGCGCCATTGTCTACCGCCATGTGGCTCCTCACGGTAGTCATCTGGGGTTCAAGGGTCGCTATGCCCTGCTCGAAGATTTCATGCAGATTTTCTACATAGAAGTGCTCAACGCCTTTCGGCGCGAGCATGAGCTACCGGCTACCTATACCCCCCGCACCCGGCTGGAGTTGGCGGAGTATATGGCCTTTAGCGAGCAGTATGCCAAACGGCGCATCAATCTGCGGGGGGGTAGCCAGCAGCTGATTGTGCTGCGTGCCCAGGCCTTCAGCCGCCGCCAGCCCGCCGAGACCTCGGTAGATATGGCTCTAGTCAGCGAGGGGGCCAAGACTGAGGCCGCCGAAAGCCACGCCCGCAGTTCGGTAGTGCAGCAGGTGCGCGAAAAAATGATGGCCGAGGTCGATGACCCTGGCGACGGGGTGATGCGCGATCGCGTCATCAATGCCCTGATGCAGTACCTCAAAGACCAAAACCAGACTGACTGTGTCGACTACCTAGTGCTCAAGCTGAAGGACTGCTCCGCCGCAGAAATCGACGACATCTTGGGTCTCTCGGCCCGGGAGCGCGACTATCTCCAGCAGCGCTTCAAGTACCACGTTGAAAAATTTTCTCAGCAGCACGAGTGGCAACTGGTGCACCAATGGCTCGGAGCCAACCTAGAGGCGCGGTTAGGAATGACGCCGACGGAGTGGGGCGAATTTTTGACTACTTTGCCCTCCGACTACCGCTGGTTTCTCGACCTCAAACAGCAGCAAATCGGCAACGCCGCCCTAACCGATGAGGCGATCGCCCACACCTTAGGCTGGACGCCAAAAAAAGTGCAGCGCAATTGGACCAAAGTGCTCAAGCTGGCCTGGACCTTTCGCAACCAAGTGCGAGGGGCAGAGGCAGGCTAACCGGCGATCGCCTCTTCCCCGGTGCCTGGCGGCTCAAACTTGTAGCCCACGCCCCGCACCGTTTGAATTAGGGCCGGTTGAGTCGTGTCTTTCTCAATTTTTTTGCGAATCTGACCGACGTGCACATCGACCACCCGCTGATCGCCGACGTAGTCGTAGTCCCAAACCTTCTGAATCAGCTCTGCCCGCCGCCACACACGTCCGGGATGACTGGCCAAAAAGTGCAGCAGGTCAAACTCCAGCGCCGTTAGAGGTACCATCTCGTCGTTGAGCATCACCTCTCGCCGCACGGGGTCAATGGCCAGACTGTTGAAGGTTAGACACTGCTGTTCCGCCGCCGTGACCGGGCGCTGGCGTTTGAGAATAGCGCCTACCCGCACCTCTAGCTCTCCCAAGCTAAAGGGCTTGGTGAGATAGTCATCGGCCCCTTCGTTAAACCCTCGAATTTTATCCGACTCGTCGGTGCGGCTCGTGAGCATGAGCACAAACACTCCGGTCCGCGACTGCATCTCCTTACACAGGTCGTAGCCGTTGGTGTCGGGCAGGTTGAGGTCGAGAATGACCAGGTCAGGGGTGAACTGCTCAAACACCGCCAGAGCCTTCTTACCGTCCTCTGCCGACTCCATTTCATAGTTCTGCTTAGCCAGAAACCGATGAATTAGGTTGCGAATTGCGGGGTCGTCATCGACAACGAGGATCTTGGCTTCCGCCATAGTCGTACCTTTATGTAAAGTTGGCTGATTAGGATGATGGTCAGGAACCCTAGAAGGGCAAGTTCACCAGCCGTGGTGCCCAATGCCCTTCTAGTGCTTTTCAAGCCCGTTGTGCGACATCAGTAACAAACTCACAAATAATTTCCTAGCTTACTCGAGAACTTTATGAAGTTACCACCCCATCAGCCCGCCGCCACAGTTTGAGTCTCTGAGCATCAGTGAAAACACTGCTATCGACGAGGCGATCGCACCTTACCGCCCATTAGCCCCAGCAGCGGGCCTAGAATTAGCCCAAACACAAACCCTCCTGAGTGCGCCCAGTAGGCTACTCCGCCACCCGAACCCGCATCGCTGCCGAGGCTGGCGATGCTAAACAGCGCCTGCTGCACAAACCAGAATCCCAAGAAAAAAACCGCCGGGATCCGAACGGTGGTGAAAATGATAATCAGGGGAATTAAGGTAACAATCCGGGCCCGAGGAAACCGCAGAATATAGGCCCCCATCACCCCGGCGATCGCCCCGCTAGCCCCAATGGTTGGCAACGCCGAGGACGGATCAAAAATCCACTGGGTCAGCCCCGCTAGGGCTCCACAACCCAGATAAAAGATCAAGAACTTGATGTGTCCCAGCCGGTCTTCAATATTGTTGCCAAACACCCAGAGATAGAGCAAGTTCCCCCCAATGTGAAAAAAGCCGCCGTGGAGGAACTGAGAGGAGAGCAGGGTAATCCACTCATAGATCGGTGCCTGGAGCGCCCCCTGAAAACTCCCGGTCAGCTGGGCCGGCACCAGTGCCCAGGCATCAAAGAAGCCGTCGATGCCCTCTTGCGACAGACTAAGCTGAAACACAAATACGGCAATATTAATCCCGATCAATCCGTAGGTAACTACAGGGGTAATGGTGGTGGGGTTGTCATCATGAAGAGGAACCACGGCTGTACCTAAAACGTGACTTCATTCTAAAGACGCCCAGACAGTAAACGCCTAAACCGTTGGCAGAATTTCGAGGCGGCCTGCACCGCCATCCAAGCGGGCCATCGCTCCGACTGGCAGAGCGGCATTGTCACCGTCGTGGCCGAAGGGCAAATTGGCCACCACAGGAATGCCCAAATCGCCGAGGCGATCGCGCAGCACCTCGGCTACCGCAAAACTGGGCACGCCGTCGGGTGGCTCACAGCGGCTAAACCGCCCCAGAGCAATGCCTTTAACCTGAGAAAATTTGCCTGCCAGGCGCCAGTGGGTCAGCATGCGATCGATGCGGTAGGGGGCCTCGGTGACATCCTCAAAAGCCAAAATTGCGCCGGTAAGATCGGGCTCGTGGGCCGTGCCCAGCAGGTGGGTCGCTACCGTCAAGTTAGCGGGCCACAACCGTCCCTCCGCAGTGCCCTGGCTCCAGCCCTCACCATGCAGAGAGGGCAACCCGTGGCCCATCACCAAATTTTTGAGCCGCTGCTGCGACCACTCGGGCTCCGCCGCCAGGGTAGTTAGCAGTGGCCCGTGCACGCCAACTATCCCCTGCTTGCCCAAACTCCACAGCAGGCTGGTGATGTCAGAAAAGCCAATCAGCCACTTGGGCGGCATCGCTGGCCATTGCCAACCTTCCAACAGTCGAGTGCCCCCATAGCCCCCCCGAGCGCAGAGAATGCCTTTATAGGTGGGGTCTGCTAGGGCATGGCCCAGCTGGTGGCGGCGGTTGGCATCTGACCCAGCCAGGTAACCCCACTGTTCCCTAGTGCCAGGGCTGATGTCTACCCCAAATCCCCAGCTGCGCCAAACTTCTATGCCCTGGTTGAAGCTCTCTAGCTCTCGTAGGGCACCGCTAGGGGCAATTACTCGCAGGCGATCGCCCGGCTTGAGCGGCGGCGGATAGTGCCATACCCTCGCCCCATCGGCAGCAATATCGTGACTCACCCCATGACTCCGTAGCTAACTTGCTATAATGCTTAACAAAGCGTTACAAAAGAGATCTATGGCTAACACCCCCAACCCATCTGAAACCCGTGAGTGGGGCTTTACCCGCGCCGCCGAAAGCCTTAACGGACGGATGGCCATGCTGGGCTTTGTCTTTGCTATTGCGATCGAAGCTCTGAGCGGCCAGGGCGTGCTGCACTTTCTAAATCTAATCTAGGCGCCTCGCAGGGAGAGACAAAGCCAGGAACAGAAGCACTTTAAAAACTTCCTTATCTCCCTCTCCCATCATTTACCTCACCGCTGCCCCAGACAACTCTCTTCCACCCCAGATCTACTCAAGGACGCTAGCCAGGAGCGCTTTCTGAGCGTGCATCCGGTTCTCTGCCTGATCCCAAACCCGAGAGGCAGCACCTTCCATCACCTCGTGGGTAATTTCTTCTCCCCGGTGGGCCGGCAGACAGTGCAATACGATCGCCTCCGGACTAGCTTTTTCGAGCAGGGCATCGTTGACCTGGTAGGGCTGAAACACTGGTAAGCGCTGGCCCGCCTCAGACTCCTGGCCCATGCTGGCCCAGACATCGGTATAGAGCACCTGAGCATCTTTGACGGCGGCCTCAGGATCGGTGGTGATCAGCACGTGGCCATTGCCCTGCATCAGTTGGTTAGCCTGCTTCACAATTGCTGGGTCTGGCGCATAGCCCTCTGGCCCAGCGATATGCACGTTCATCCCCACCATGGCGCAGCCCAGCAGTAGAGAATGGGCGACGTTGTTGCCGTCACCTAGGTAGGTCAGGGTCAATCCCTGTAGGGCGCCAAACTCTTCTTGAATGGTCAGCAGGTCGGCCAAGATCTGGCAGGGGTGCTCCAGATCAGTCAAGGCGTTGATCACGGGAATCGAGGCGTAGTCAGCAAATTCTTGAATCTCGGCCTGGTCAAAGGTGCGAATGGCTACCACATCTAAGTAGCGATCGAGCACTCGGGCAGTATCACTGGTAGGCTCACCCCGGCTCACCTGGGTCACCCCAGAATGTAAATCGAGCACCTGTCCACCCAGCTGATACATGGCCACCGAAAAGCTGACGCGAGTGCGAGTCGATGCTTTGCGAAACAGGAGGCCCAGCACCTTCTGAGGAAATTGAGGATGGTGTTTACCAGCCTTCAGCTCAGCGGCAAAGGTCAAAAGTTCTAGCAGCTCATCGACACTCAGATCACTCAGGCTTAGCAGGTCGCGCCCGCTCAGGGGTGGTGTGGACATGGGCAAGCATTCGTAAAAATAAGACACTAGCAGATTATGGGGAAGCCTCTCCCCGGTCTGTATCGACAGGGGCAAAAGATTGTCATCGGGGGCCTGCTGGGGCTGTGAAGGCGATCTCAGTACAGATGTGCCGCCCCCTTAAGTCTGCACTATGATTGGGGCATCGCATTTGCCGTGGTAGTTTTGCCCTTTAGCCGGAGTGTTTTAGGGACGATCTATCGCCTTTCATTTGCCACCTTGTTACCCCTGCACATTTATGATTAGCGCGGTTATTCCTCCTCAACCACAGGTGTTGCCCCAGGGGCCTCTGCTTCAGCCGCCCTCAGTGAAAGAACGGGCAGCGGCAGGATACTTTCGCGACATTGCCCTGTGGCTCAATCAACCCCTAACTCCTCACGGTATTTTTGTGCAGGTGCAAGCCGATCGCCCCGGCTGCCTACAGCTAGTGGTGGAATTTCGGCAGCCACCGGTTAAAGACCGGCTGCTGCGGTTTCTGTGTCACCGCGTTTGGCTGCTCAATTCAGAGCTAATCGAAGGGATTTGGGTGGTTGCTCGCCCCTTAGGGCACCGTCGAGTGCTTTGGCAGCAGCGCGTCAAGATTGTCACCCCGGCTCTAAAGCGCCGCCAGAGCGAACTCAAGGCCCAGGCCCAGCGCCAGGCCGCATTGGCCATGCCACCCAAAATTCGGCCGCCGCGCCCGAGCCCGACTAAAACGCTGTCGCGGCAGCGTCTACAAACCCTACGCGCTTTTGTATTGTCGGGGTCGGCGGTAGCGGCCTTCGTCATGGGCTGTCTGTTCGAAGTAATTGTTTCTGCACCATCGCCGTCGCTGCCTCAGTTCTCAGCCCAGACCGAGGTGCTGCCTGAGACTGAGTTAGATCAAGGCGCTCCAGTAGCACCCGCAGCCCTCAGGGATTCTGGTGAGGGCAAGCCTGTCTCTGCCCCCGCCAGAAATGCAGCCGGTGGCAATGGCAACCGCTCTACGGTGGTCGATACGGCCCTTGAGCCCGTGGGTGTAATTACTCATCAAGCTGTCACACCTGCTCCTGCCGATGACGTCACTCTGTTGTTTGGGGGCGACATCTCTTTAGAGGACATTGCCCCAGAAAGCCTGACGGCTCCTGGAGGATTCTTTGCTGACGTTGTCGAATATGGCCAAGCTGATTTAGCCCTGGTGAATTTGGCTACCCCTCTAGCTACGGCGGCCACCAACCTTCAAGAGGGGCTGCGGCAGCAGACCCGTATCGATGCCGTCGATTTGTTAGTGAATAGCGGCGTAGACGTTGTCAACCTCACCCACAGTAGCCTGATGGACTACGGGGCTGAGGGCCTTGATGAAACACTCACCACTCTAGATAGTAAAGGGCTTTACCGCATTGGTGCCGGGCGCAACGCCCTCGAAGCCCGCCGCCCAGAGGTGCTCGATGTCAAGGGTAAACGCATTGCTTATCTGAGCTATGCCATGGGGGGGAACAACGCGGCCCATGATACCGATGTGCTCAAGGAACGCGCTGGGGCTAGCGATAAGGCGATCGCCAAGGAAGTGGAGACCTTTAAGGCTGCCACAGCCTTTAAAGACAGGGCTGGGTTTAACGCGCAAAACATGCCCGAAATAGTTGCCGACATTCAAGCCCTGCGCGACGAGGTTGATTGGATTGTCGTGAACTTTCGCTGGGTTGACCACTTAGGCGAACAACCCAATTTTATGCAAACCAACCTGGCCCGCCTGGCCATTGATCAGGGTGCTGACGTAGTAGTGGGCTACCATCCCACCGTGATTCAGGGGGGTGAGATCTACAAGGGGCGGCCTATTGCCTACTCCCTGGGCGACTTCGTATTTCGTCCTGACGAGCCCCTCGAAAACCAGGACTCAGCGGTGCTCAAAGTTGGGCTCAAAGACGATCAGATGCGGGTTGAGCTGGTGCCGGTGCGGGTACAAGACTCGCATCCCAAAACCCTCAGCGGCAAGGACAGTCAGCAGGTGCTCCAGCGCATTGAGCAGGCATCATCGCAGTTTGACAAACCGCTCAAGTCACCCGTTGTGCTTGACCTTAAAACCCAGGAAGCACCGCCAGAAACCGTCAACGACCCCAACAGCCCCTTTGTATCACCCGATGCGGAGGACGTTCTGCCGGTGGAGCTGGAGGCCGAACCGACACCGGAGCCCAAGGACCAACTGGAAGACGAGACTGAGTCCAAGGACATCCTGGAGGATTCAGCTGCTCCTGCCAACTCGGATACCCCTGAGGCTCTTGAGGACAGCAGTGAGCCTGCCAACATAGAGCAGCCTGCGCCAGATTTAGAGATAGGCCCAGAGACAGATCAATCCTCTCCTGCCGGGCCAGAATCCCTGGAGATGGAGGTTGAGTTTGAGGGCGACCTGGAAGAGTGGGGACCTAAGGTTTCACCAGAGCAACAGGAGTTTAAGCCTGTGCCGCCCGAACGCAGCGGCGGCACTTCGCAAAGCGCTCGGGAGCCCGTTCAGAACGAGTCGCCCTCTAAGAGCCGCCCCAGTGAGGTTCCAGTACCGTTGCCTTCCCCAATCCGGGTGAAGGTTGAGCCCGTTGCGACAGCACCATTGGTTGCACCCCAGCCCGCCGTTCTGACGGATGACGCTAAGGTCGACGCCTGGTCCGACACCATACCTGAGACCCCAATCCCTACCCTAGGTGAATAACGTGCAGATAGGGACTTTATAGCTCTAGTAAAAAGCCCATAAACAGCTGTGGCCAAAGCACTGGATGACAGAGAGCTGTGGTAACGTCTAGGCATTGTGCCCCTGAGGTGCCCTGTGTTTGCCGTTGCCTTAAAAGCAGATCCCCACTCCACCTATGTGCTGTCAGATACTGACACCGGCACCCGGTTAGAACTGGTGCCCGATCGCGGCGGCATTGCCACCCGCTGGCAGGTAGAGGGGCAGGATATTTTTTATTTTGATGGCGATCGCTTCGCCAATCCCGAACTGTCGGTGCGGGGCGGTATTCCCATCCTGTTTCCCATCTGCGGCAATCTGCCCGATAACCAGTACGAGCTAGATGGTCAGACCTACAGCCTGAAGCAGCACGGCTTTGCCCGCGACTTGCCCTGGCAGGTGACTCAGCAGGATGTGACTGAGTCGGCCAGCCTCACTCTAGAACTTGCCAGCAGCGAAGCCACCCTGGCGCAATATCCCTTTGCGTTCAAATTAGCCTTCACCTTTAAGCTGCGGGGTCACAGTCTAGAGTTGCAGCAGCAGTTCACCAACCTCTCGGCTCGGCCCATGCCTTTTTCTACCGGGCTGCACCCTTATTTTTTGGTAGAAGATAAATCCCAGCTAGAGTTTGAAATTCCTTCAACAGAATTCCGCAACCACTTGACAGGCGGGGTTGAAACTTTTGAGGGCAGCTTTGACTTTGGCCAAGGCGAGATTGACCTGGCTTTTCAGAACCTAACGGCTTCAGCCGCTACGGTCACTGACCACTACCTCAAGCGACGGCTCACCCTGTCCTGGAGTGGCGACTACACCAAGCTGGTGTTTTGGACAGTGAAAGGCAAAGACTACTACTGCCTGGAGCCCTGGACAGCTCCCCGCAATTCTCTCAATACGGGAGAAAACCTGTTGATCATAGAACCAGAACAGACTTTAGAAACCAACGTGCGCATGGCGATCGCGTTTCTGTAGCTGGCTGAATCGCCAGCTTGCAGGCTGACAAGATTGTCTACTTAGTCAGACTTTGTGCTCTCAAACTTTTCTTCTACTGTAACGGTGATGATGGGCGGAGATGCTGGAAAGACAGGCGATCCCCGCTACCGGCAGGAGGCAACAAGATCCGCTAAAATGTGCTTCTGCCTGGGGGTAACTACCCGCCGGGAGACTTTCCCCGCATAGGCTGGCTCTATGACCCAACTCAATAACGGCATTACGCTATTTTTTAGCTTGCTGGTCGAGGCCATGCCCTTTCTACTGCTGGGGGTGATGTTTTCCAGCGTGCTGCTGCTGTTTGTCGATGAGCAAAAGCTGCTGGCGGTCATTCCTAAAAACGTGGTGCTTGCGGCGCTGGCAGGCAGCTTAATTGGCTTTCTGTTTCCAGTTTGTGAGTGCGGCAACATTCCTGTGGCTCGACGGCTGTTAACCAAGGGCGCACCGACGGCGGTAGCGATCGGGTTTTTGCTAGCGGCCCCCACGGTGAACCCGGTGGTATTCTGGGCCACCTGGATTGCCTTTCGCGACCAGCCCGAAATTGTATTTTTACGGGTAGGCTTTACTTTGATTGTGGCGGTGACTATCGCTTTAATCTTTAGCGCCCAGGCCGATGTGCGGCCCTTTTTGCAGGACAGCCTCACCCGCATGATGGGGGAGCCTGAGCCTGCCACACCAGTCCCAGCGGAGGCGGAGATTTCACCGCTGCTAAAATCTGGCACCTTTTTAATGCAGTCACCAGGGCAGGTGCTTCAGCTCGATGCCCCACCCGCCCAGGTGCTAGCTCAGGTAGCCGTTGCCGCGCCGCCCATGGTCACTCGACTGCGAATGATGGTTGACAACATGGTGCTAGAGCTGCGGGAGTTAGGGGCGGTGCTGGTGATCGGCAGTGCGATCGCCGCTTTTGTCCAAGTCGCCGTTCCCCGCGAGGTCATCCTAGGTTTGGGCCAGGGCCCTGTGACCTCAATTGTGGCGATGATGGCCCTGGCCTGGGTAGTGTCAATCTGCTCGACGGTCGATTCATTCTTTGCCCTGTCGTTTGCCTCCACCTTTACCAGCGGTTCCCTGCTGGCATTTTTAGTGTTTGGTCCCATGATCGATCTCAAAAACATCAGTCTGCTGCTGACGGTGTTTAAAGGGCGGGCCATTCTTTATCTATTTGTGCTGGCGGCTCAGCTGGTATTCTTGCTGGCTCTGGTAATGAATCTCTATACCAGTTGAGGACGCCCCAAGCTGCTGCCCTTGGATACAGCTAAGGGTCAAGGTGTAACGAGTAACTCGTTTTTTCCATTGCGAATGCCTATTTTCTTCTGGCAATTATGACCTCAACGCCTAGTTCTAATGGTTTGCGCGCCTCTAGACAGCGATCGGTGCCCTGGCAGGCTCTGGTGGATGCCGCCATGCTGCTGCTGTGGGGGCTAATGCTGCTGCGCTTTACGGTGACGGGGAAACTCTACCTGCTGCTGCACCCCGATTACATGTGGCTGGCTCATCTGGCCATGGTGCTGCTGTTGGCCATGGGAGTGAGCCGTCTGGTACAGGTGGGGCTTAGCTACCGCCAGGGAACCGGGCAAACCATTCGCAGTCAAGAACATACGGCTCTGCTGCCGCGACAGTTTAGCGTGGCTCTGCTGATTGCCATCGCCGTGTTTGGGCTGGTTTACACGCCGCGCCCCTTTGCCAGTGAGACTGCCTTTCAGCGGGGCATTACCGATGTGCTGGGTCAGACGCGATCGCGGCCCCAGCGATTTTCCCTCGGCGGCGCGTCTGAGGAGCGCACCATTGTCGACTGGGTACGCACCCTCAACGTCTACCCTGAGCCCGATGCCTACGCGGGCCAGACCGCCCAGGTAAGTGGGTTTGTCACCCATATTCCCGGCTGGCCCGACGAGTTTGTGATGATTTCGCGGTTTGTGCTCACCTGCTGCGCTGCCGATGCCTACCCCGTTGGTCTGCCGGTAGAGCTGCCCGCTGGCACCGCCCGGCCCGCCCCCGACACCTGGCTTGAGGTCAAGGGCAAAATGCAAACCAGCACCCTCGACGGCAAACGCCAGCTTGTCATTGGCGACCCCACCCTGACCGAAATCCCTGAACCCCGCACCCCCTACGAATATTAGCCATGGCCCGTCGCCGCTCTCGTCGCTCTCGCTCCCAACCCCTTGATCGCCTGGCAACGATGATCATTGCTGGTCTCTCGCTGACCCTGGGGCTGTTGATACTCTCGGGCGACCACGCCACAGCGCGGGTGCGCGACTTTACCTGGCAAGACCGCCAGGTGGGGGCCGAAGACCAGGCCTTTTTGCTCACCTTCAGCCGCCCCATGGATGTGGCTAGCGTGGAGCAAAATCTCACTCTAGACCCACCCCTGCCGGGCAAGGTGAGCTGGGCAGGACGGCGCATGGCCTACACTCTGACCGAACCACTACCCTATGGGGAAACGTTCAGCGTCAGGTTGAAGGGCGCGCGCGATCGCTACGCCGCAGCCACTGATGGCTCTAGCCGATTTGAGCCCTTTCAGAGCCAGTTTGAAACTCGCCCCCGCGCCTTTTTATACATTGGGGCCGAGGGTGACGAAGCCAATCGCCTAGTGCTGGCCGACTTAAGCCGCCAGGAGCGCACTATTCTAACCCCAAAAAACCTGTCGGTGATGACCTTTAAGCCCTACCCGCTGGGCGACAAGGTGCTCTTTTCGGCCAGCGACACTAGCCAGGCCGGTAGCCTGCTCAACCAGCAAATTTACACCGTCACCACGGGCCTCACGCCCCGCCCGCCCATCGACTTTGCCGCCCAGCGCCCGCCCCTATGGCAGCAGCTCTGGCCCCAGAAAAAAGCCACTCCATCAGGGGAAACCACCCTGGTGCTCGACAACAGCGCCTACCAAAACCTCAAGTTTGACCTCTCCACTGACGGGCAGACCATTGTGGTGCAGCGGGTCAACCAGCAAAACCCCGCCGATTTTGGTCCCTGGATTGTGCGCCAGGGTGCCGATCCTCAGCCCATTGAAACCGAACCCGGCGGCGATTTCTTAATTGCCCCGGACAGCCAGTCGCTGCTGCTGCTCCAGGGCCAGGGCACCGCCATTATCGATCTGGGCTCAGAGAAAGCTCGCGGTCCCAGTCAGCCCCTTGACTTTCTGCCCAACTACGGGCGAGTGCTCGATCTGGCCGCCGATGGTTCGGCTGCCGCCATGGTCAATTTCAACCAGGATGACCCCAAGAAGCGTTTTACCGAATCGCTGTTTTTAGTCACCAACCAGGGCCGAGAAGAAGAACTATTGCAGGTAAGTGGGGCCATTCTCGATGCCCAATTCGACCCCACCCGCCAGGTTCTCTACGTACTGGCCAGTGAGCTGGTCCAGGCTCCACCGGATCCTGATACCTTGCAGTCAGAAGACGCCTACGCTGAGCAACCACTACTGCTGGCCATTACCTTGGCCAACGGTAAAGCTAGCCCGCTGCTGCGCTTGCCCCAGCAACAGCGCATTCACATGAGCGTGGCTCCCGACGGGCGATCGCTCCTGATTGACCTAGATGGTCAAACCACCTCTGAGGGCGAAACCGGCGCGCCCATAATTTGGAACTTACCTCTGGTTCACCCAACGGTCTCCCTCGACGCCGCTGAATCCGCTGAAGGTGCCAACACCACGCCAAGTGCAGCCGAAACCGAGACCAGCGATGCCTCTAGCATGCCTACGGTCACCGATCCAGAGGAGTTTCCTTTTAGTGGCCTCCAGGCCACCTGGTTGCCCTAGAAGCGGTCATCTAGATACTCCTGGCTCCTGGCTAACAATACCTGACCACTGCACCTGCTTTTCTCCCGTGCGGCGGTAAGAGAAAAAGCGGTCGGCTTCTTGAAATGTGCAGTGGGGTGCGATCGCCACCTGCTCCCGACTCAGCCCCAGCTGCTCGAGCTGCCACCGATTCGCCAGCCGCACATCTAGCCGCACCTTGCCGGGGGCGTCATCCTCAAGCACAGGAGCATTTTCGCGCCCTTGCAGGTCTGCCACCACCGCTTCGTCGTTGTCATCGGGCTGAGACCTAATCGTGCGCCCCACCGCTGCCGCCACATCCACAGAAACCTGATAGACCTCCCCCGCGATCGCCGGGCCAATCGCCACCACCAAATCTTCCAACCGGCTGCCCTGGGCCTGTAGCTTGCCCACCGCCACCGGCACAATCGCCTGGGCCGTGCCCCGCCAGCCCGCGTGGATAGCCGAGACCTGGCCGGTAGCCCGATCGCCAATTAGCACCGGGCTACAGTCTGCCGAGCAAACCCAGAGAGATTGAAGCGGGCGATCGCTCATCAAACCGTCGGCCTCAGCCTTCTCCCCCGAATCGAGAACTGGTAGATCAGCAGGGACTAGCACCCGGTTGCCGTGAACCTGCTTCACTCGCTGCACCGTCGCCGTTCCATTAAGGGCCGCCGTCAGAGTCTCTGGAGTTTGGGGCCAAAACTGTCGGGTAAAAAAGCCGTGGGGCCAAGGTTGAAGTAGATCACAGGTGAGAAACGCCTGCCCTTGCCAAGTCTGCCAATGCCAATTTGCCATGTCGCCCCCCGCGGCGGTTGTATACTTGTACGCTGCTATAGCGCTCCCAACTCCATCCGGCGATGCAGAAACCGCCAATGTAGAGAAAGCGTTAAGTTGCAGCGCCGTTCTATCAAGTTCTATTTTGTAGTTCCCTTAACCATCTCCGCAGATTTCCTGGGGTGGTAGCGTAATCAGTACTAGTCAAAGACCTATCCTAATTTCTACATAAAATTCTAGGACGATTAGCGGGTGAACCTAGACCGACTTCGCCAGGCCCTCCTACAGCCATCCAAAAATTTGGGGATAATGCCTGACTATCAGGCATTGCGCCCTCGTTTTCACCTTCACTGGACCGAGCACATCGACTCTACCAACCGAGCGCTGGTGGCCATGATGGCCGATGGCGCTCCGGCGGGTACAGTGCTGATAGCAACCACCCAGCAGGCTGGGCGAGGTCAGTGGGGGCGGCAGTGGCAGTCTCTTCCCGGAGGGCTGTACCTGTCGCTGGGGCTCAAGCCCGATTTGCCGGCCTCTCGTAGCCCATACCTCACCTTGGCCAGTGCTTGGGGTGTGGCCACCAGCCTGGCCAACCTGGGGCTACCGGTGCAGGTTAAATGGCCCAACGATTTGGTTGCAGGCGGTAAAAAGCTGGGCGGTCTGCTGGCCGAAACTCACCTAGAGAGCGGCCGGGTACAAACCGTGGTGATTGGTTTGGGGCTAAATGGGTTTAATCCAGTTCCCGAAACCGGCACTTCGATTCAGGCGCTGATTCAACCGGAATTGCCCCCCGGCCCCTTGAATACCTTGGAGGGCCTGGCCGCGATCGCCCTCTACGGTCTCATGCAGGGTTATCTCCACTGGCAAAACCAGGGAGACGACGCCTTTCTAATCGATTACCAAACTCACCTAGCCAACCTGGGTCAGGGTCTAATCGTAGAAGGTAAAGCGGCAGAGGTCATTGGAGTAGCACCATCGGGTAATCTGCGGGTACGCCTAGCAGCCGCCCATGGCGAAGCGCCAGCGCTCAAGACGCTGGATATTGAACCAGGTAAAGTAACTTTGGGCTACAATGCGTAGCGGCTGATTATATGGTGAAAAGCAATAACACAGAGTCTATTCGAGCGGATAAACTCTCCGGAGTGTATCCTTCAGTAGCTTGGCTACAGATAGCACTGCTCGTGGGGGGTATGGGGCTAACCCAAAACGGATTAGCCATTGCCGGAACTCCTGATACCCCTGACCCCTCTGAGCAAGAGGTGCCAGTTGAAACCTCAGCTGACTATCTCAAGCCGACGAATAGCAGTAGTGCCCACAGGGCTAGTAGCCCTCAAGCAACTCTAAGTTTGCCTGCACCCTCCGTAGCACAGCCTGAGTTTACGCCTCAGCGCCCGTCTACCTCAGCCGTTGTGACATCACCCCCTTCAGCGAGTTCGCCGATGTTCTCTCCGGTTCCCCCGCCGCCCCCAGCGGCTATCACCGTTACTGTTCCGGCCACCCCCACGGCCCCCACTATGGCAGAGAGCTTGCTGAAGCCCGCTATTGCCTCCACACCTGGCGAAGTAGTTGAAACTGAGGTGCCCGCTGCGGCTAGTACTCCCGAGCCAGTTCCGGCCGAAGCCCCCGCTACCGTAGTACCCGAAGCCGTAGTGCCCGAAGCCATCGCTGCCGATGAGTCGGTACCTGCAGGCTACAACAGCGTTTTTGTTGACCCCACCGATTACAGCCTAGGGGCAACCCAGGCTCCCGCAGCTCGACCCGGCGGCTCTCCCAACGTGGTCTTTGCAGAACGCTCTAGCGGCTGCCAAATTACCGTCGCTGCTGGGCAAAGCAGCCCCAGTGCGGCGTGCGGTGCCTCCAGCGCCTCAGCCTCGGCAGCTCAGGGCGCTAGGGCTGCCAGCGCTAGCCAGGGTCAAGGTGAAATTCGGGTTGGCCCCATTGCCGTCAGTTCCCAAGGAGTGCGGCTAGGCAGCACCACCATCGTCAGCCGAGAAGCCCTCAACGAAAAGCTACGCCCCCTCAACGTACTGCGGCGCGGCAATGAAGAATACGTGTTTCCGCTATCAGTGCCTGCGTCAATTTCGTCGCTGTTTGGCTGGCGGATGCACCCCGTCGCCCAGAGCTGGCGCTTCCACTCAGGGACTGACCTTGCAGCCCCTATGGGCACTCCTGTGCTGGCGACTCGGGCTGGGCGCGTCTCAGTATCAGACTTTTTGGGCGGCTACGGCCTAACCGTCATCATGCGCCATGACGACGACAAGCTTGAGTCTCGCTATGCCCACCTCTCTCAGCTCGCTGTAGAAGCTGGGGAATGGGTGGAGCAGGGCGAGGTGGTTGGTTTGGTCGGCAGCACTGGCACCTCCACCGGCCCTCACCTACACTTTGAGCTGCGTCAGCTCACCGGCGAAGGTTGGGTTGCAGTAGATCCGGTTGAGGTCCTTGAATATGGCGTGGCCAACCTGCTAGAGATCATCGACAACCCGATGCTGGCTCTAGGTCAAGGGGCTGCAAAGGCAGCAGAAACCGAAGCTGGTCTGCCCACTGAGTATCCCTTCCGCCCTGCACAGCCCAATGCCAGCTAGATTAGTGCTGCCGGCTGGGTTGCTGTTAGAGAGATTGGGATAGCCGCTATGGGCTACGTCTTTGAGCATCAGGTGCGGTTTCACGAAACTGACGGGGCCGGGGTGGTCTATTTTGCCAACGAATTGGTGATGTGTCATGCCGCCTACGAAGCCTCTCTGGAAGCAGCGGGGCTGGATGTGGGGGCGTTTTTTCGAGCCGAAACCCTGGCCTATCCCATTGTCCATACCAGCATGGATTACCGACGTCCGCTGCGGTGCGGCGATCGCGTCACCATTCACCTCACCCCTACCCGTCTAGACGACAGCAGCTTTGAAATTCAATATCAGCTCACGCTTGAGGATACAGCAGTAGCCCAGGCCATAACCCGCCATGTCTGCATTGAAGTGGCTAACCGTCGCCGCAGTTCGCTGCCTACTGAGATAGAGCAGTGGCTGGCCCAGTGGGATGGTAACTCTCCTGAAGCTGGGCAAGGTTAGTGATAGAAGGTAATTGGCAGGAGTGGCTTTTTGTATGTGGGTATGTGGGGTTTTTGGTGGCGATCGCCGTCCTCGCCCTCACCACTCGCTCACAGCCGTAGCCCAAAGCATCTCGCATGGCCGCTCTAGTTTTGGAATTTGCTACTGCCGCCATCAAGCAAAGCTGCTGGGCTAGGGAGCATCCAAAATTGCCTCGAAAATTCGGCTTTGGTGACCTCGGGTTCTTCAAAGGTAGCCCGCAGCAGAATAGCGTTAACCAGCACAGCATTGCTCAAGTTGCTGCGGATATAGCATACCGGTGGTGAAGTCAGCTCTGTGAAAGTCGGCTTGGGCAACCACAGGTTCCTGTAGGAACACCCAGATTTTGTAAGCCTTTCTTAAAGTCCGCCGTGTTGTTTCCGTAAATTCGCGGTGGTGCTCTCCCCATACAGCGCCCGGTTCGATAACCTAATTACAAGCGCTAAAAGGGCGGCTTAAATTTAGCTTAAACGTCAAATAGGCGTCTCCTGATGGGGTTCCCCCCGGCTACGGCCGGGGGTTTTTATTTGGGGTACGATTGGTTATCGGGAAGGGTCATTGTCTGAGATTTCACGGAGTCTGAGATTTCACCGATCAATTGTACGGAGTGAGGTGCTGGTTGGGAAATCCGGAGACAGCGAGATCAAGACCTGGATTTAGTGGGCACCCTCGGGTATTCACCCTTGACCCTGAACACAGTTGCCCACTATGTATGTTCAGATGACCTTTCAAGTTGGCATCCTGGCACTGGCGGCAGCGATTAACGCTTTAGTCACCAGCATGGCTTGGCATCGCCGAGGGTCGACCCTGGCGCGACAGTATTTCTCGTGGATGATGGCGGCGGCAACCTTCTACGCAGCGGTAGCGGCCATGGAGGCTGGGTCGATTGGCCTGGCGAACAAAATTTTTTGGTCCACGCTGGAATATGTGGGCACAGGCGGCATCATCATTTTCTTTGTGCTCTTTACCGAAGCTTACGTCCACGGGCGATCGCGCTTTACCCGGCACCGGCTGATCTGGCTCAGCCTCTGGCCCCTGATCAACATCGCCTTAGTGGCCACTAACATCTGGCATCGGTGGGTCTGGGCAGACGTGGTGCTGGCGGCCCCACCCAGCAATAGCGCTATCTACAGCCATGGCCCTGGCTATGCTTTTGTGCTGGCCTGCCTCTATCTTTACAGCCTGTGGGGGATTCATCTGCTGGGGCGGGCCTCCCTCAGTGGCGGGCCGCTGCACCAACGACAGGCGCGATGGCTGCTGGCGGGGGCGTTGTTTCCCTACCTAGGTGGCACACTCTACTCCCTTAAGCTCACCCCGGCAGACCTAAACCTGACCCCGATGTCGTTTATGGCTACGGGGCTGCTGTGTTTCTGGGGGCTATTTCGCATGGGAGTGTTCGAGGCGATTCCCATCGCCCGCGAAACGCTAATTGAGCACCTGCATGACGGCGTCATCGTAGTGAATTTGGAGCACCAACTTATCGATATCAATCCCCAGGGGCGATCGCTGACCAAGCTCAAGAACAGTGCCGTGGGGAGATCCATCCACATCGCCCTATCCAACATTCCAGAGTTCCTGCACCACTACGACCAGGGTACCGAAACGCCCTTTTGTCTTTGGACCGACTCCCACAACACCTGCCATATTACTGTGCAGAGTTCCGCCTTAAAAGACTACCGTGGTAAAACCCACGGGCGCTTGCTGGTACTGCACGACACCACCCACCAGTACCTATCGGAGCTAAAACTACGCCAGGCCAATACCCGTCTTAGTCTCCAGCTGCAAGAGATCGAGGGTCTCCAGGTCAAACTCAAAACCCAGGCCAGTCGAGATCAGCTTACCGGACTTTTTAACCGCCACCATCTCCATGAAATTCTGCCCCAGGTACTTCTTCAAGCTCGCCAGAATGCCTATTCCGTGGCGTTTATCATGCTCGATATTGATTACTTCAAACGGGTCAACGATACCTTTGGGCACCAGGCTGGCGATCTGCTAATTCAGGCATTCAGCCAAATTCTGCTGGTACAGATCCAAGAGGGCGAGACCGCCTACCGCCTGGGCGGGGAAGAATTCTTGCTGATTTTGCCCCATACGACCTTAGAAAGCGGGATACAACGGGCCAACCACATTCGGCAGGAGTTCAACGTCTCGGCTTTGCCCTGGAACGGGACGGATATCCGCACTACGGTATCTGGCGGCGTTGCTACTTTCCCTAATCATGCTATCCAAGCAGACGATTTGCTCCATGCTGTCGATTTGGCTCTGTACGCAGCTAAAAAATCAGGCCGCAATCAAATTACCTGCTTCAACCCCCGCATCCATCAGCCCAGCTCGGTCTAAGGCCAAATTAAATCTGCTTGCCCTCAATTCATTGCTCCAAGAGCGCAATGTTGTCAAAATGTAGAGACAATTACAATACAAACCTTAACGTAGCGGTCTCATTTTTGATGAATACAGTTACCGGTATTGGTCTTCTCCTTGCCCTCTTGGCTGGAGGCGTAGCCCTCTACCTACTTACCCCCCGCCGCTATGAGTCCTCCAACTCCGTAGCCAACTCCTACGATCAGTGGACCGAAGACGGCATTCTAGAGTTCTACTGGGGCGAGCATATTCACTTAGGCCACTATGGCTCACCGCCCCGCCACAAAGGCTTTCTCGCTGCCAAGGCCGATTTTGTCCATGAAATGGTGCGCTGGGGAGGCTTAGATAATTTGCCAGCAGGTACAACGGTGCTAGATGTGGGCTGCGGCATTGGCGGCAGCAGTCGTATTCTTGCGCGCGACTATGGCTTTGCGGTAACTGGAGTCACCATTAGCCCTAACCAGGTGCAGCGTGCCCAGCAGCTTACCCCACCGGGAGTCTCCGCCCAGTTCCAGGTCGATGATGCCATGGCGCTATCATTCCCCAACGGCAGCTTTGACGTAGTGTGGTCGGTGGAGGCAGGCCCTCACATGCCCGATAAAGCCGTCTTTGCCCACGAGCTGCTGCGGGTACTAAAGCCCGGCGGTGTGCTGGTAGTTGCCGACTGGAACCAGCGGGACGATCGCAAAATTCCCCTTAACGCTTGGGAAAAGCCCGTCATGCGCCAGCTACTAGATCAGTGGTCGCACCCAGCCTTTGCTAGCATCGAAGGCTTTGCCGAGCAGCTCGAAGCCACTGGCCTAGTAGCTGGCCAAGTTACCACCGCCGACTGGTCGCAGGAAACCCTGCCCTCCTGGCTTGACTCGATCTGGCAAGGAGTTATCCGGCCCCAAGGCATGGTGCGCTTTGGACCAGCAGGAATCATCAAGTCGGTACGGGAGGTACCTACCCTGCTGCTCATGCGAATCGCTTTTGGCTCCGGGCTGTGCCGCTTTGGCATGTTTCGAGCTATGCGGGCAAACCCATCCTCACCACCTCAAGCAATGGTGACCGCATCTGACAGGTACACGTCCTGAATCAGGTGAAACAATTTCACCCCTTCCTTGAAGTCGCGCTGGAAAGTTTTGCGGCCTGAAATTAGACCCATACCGCCAGCTCGCTTGTTGATCACGGCGGTGCGTACGGCTTCGGCAAAGTCATTGTCGCCTGAGCCACCGCCGGAGTTGATTAACCCCATGCGTCCGGCATAGCAGTTGAGCACCTGATAGCGGGTAAGGTCAATGGGGTGGTCCGTGGTGAGTTCGCTGTAAACGCGATTGATAGTTTTGCCGTAGGGCTGCCCCAAGGCCTTGGCCACGGCTCCATAGCCGTTGTTGTTCTCAGGTAGCTTCTGCTTGATAATGTCGGCCTCGATGGTGACGCCCAGGTGGTTGGCTTGGCCAGTCAGATCGGCGGCGAGGTGGTAGTCTCTATCCTGCTTAAAAGAGCTGCTGCGCAGGTAGCACCAGAGAATGGTGGCCATACCCAACTCATGGGCCCGTTGAAAAGCGGCGCTAACTTCTTGAATCTGTCGAGTCGATTCGTCTGAACCAAAGTAAATGGTTGCTCCCACAGCGACAGCGCCTAAGTTCCAGGCTTGCTCAACATCGGCAAACATAACCTGGTCAAAGCGGTTAGGAGCGGTGAGCAACTCGTTATGGTTAAGCTTGAGAATAAAAGGAATTTTGTGGGCGTAGCGGCGCGACACGCTGCCGAGAACTCCAAGGGTAGTGGCGACAGCGTTACAGCCTCCCGCGATCGCCAACTCCACAATATTCTGCGGGTCAAAATACATGGGATTGGGCGCAAAGGAGGCCCCAGCAGAGTGCTCAATCCCTTGATCTACCGGCAGAATGGAGAGGTAGCCAGTATTTGCCAGGCGGCCTGTGCTGTAGAGTTGTTGCAGGCTGCGGAGGACCTGGGGATTGCGATCGCTCTGGGCAAAGATGCGATCGACCCAGTCCGGCCCTGGTAAATGTAGAGTAGATTTCGGCACCTTGGCTTCATAGCCGAGCAGCAATTCAGCCTCGGGGCCAAGCCATTCAGCGATTGTCCGAGGGGATGACAGTGCAGTTACCATGGCAATGATTCGAGTTACAACAGTGATATAGATGGGGCTATCTAAACGTTAGCCCAAGGTTTCATGGACGTGAACCTGCTTCATGAAACTCACTGAACATATCTTCCAAAAACCTCCACCACTCTAAGTACAAGCAGCATTTGGCATCAAATGGAATGAGTTGCCTTAACCTGAATCTTGCCTACGCCTACTAATCATTGAAATGAACCAAGCAAAAAGCTCCGCTAAGGAAGCGGAGCTTTTTGTAGTAAGGACCTGGCATCGAGCTATTTTGACAAGGGGCAACCCCCTCACTATCTTCGCCGCAGCTGCGTTTCACGACTGAGTTCGGGATGGGTCAGAGTGGGACCACAGCGCCA